>DOTA01000225.1 GCA_003513015.1 Chloroflexota bacterium | reverse complement strand
CGGGGGGTTGGTGCGGGAAGAATGCAGGCGGGTTCCGCCGGTACGCTCAAAGGTGCGCACCACCTGAGGGGTCAGGGGCATAGTTAATTCTTCAAGGGTTGCGGGATCATCCATGTGGATTCCCACCGTGCTCCACCACCCGCGGCGCAAACCAATCACCTCGATATCGTGGTCTTGGGCGCGCGACACTACCGCCTTAATGGCAACATTCAACCCGGGAACATCACCACCGCCTGTCAAAATACCAATTCGTCGTTTCCTTGCCATAACTAAACCTCCAAAATATGTAATAACAGGTGCATCAACAAAAACAATGCGCTTCCTGAATTTTGACGAACATACCTAGGAGATTCTACCAAAGATGCGCGATCTGATGGGGATGTTTTCAAATATTCCGTCAATTTGGTTAGCGAAGCTCACTGCCGCGGTACCCGAGAATATTGCGGGCAACCACCAAACGGTTGATTTGACCGGTGCCTTCATAAAGGTCGGTGATTTTGGCGTCGCGGAACCACTTCTCAATCAACAATTCACGGCTATAGCCTAAGGGACCCAGGATTTCAACCGCTTTTTGCGTTATTTTGACCACAATATCACCGCCGCGCACTTTGGCCATCGAGGCCTCCGCCGGATTATTTAGCTTATTATCTGCCATCCAAAGGGCTTTGATAATCAGCAACCAGGCGGAACGCAACATGACTTCCATATCAATGACTTCACGCTCAATGTTGGTCAATTTTTGACGGGGCAGCCCATAGCGGATTTCAATCCCGTTTTTCGATAATTCTTCTTTGAGCAATTCCAGGGTGGCGCGGGCAATCCCGATAGCCTGGGCGGCCACAATAGGGCGAGTAGCATCGAAGGTGGCCATGGCTCCCTTAAAACCTTTGGTAGAGGTTTCTACCGCAGGGCTGCCGAGAAGATTATCGAAGGGGATACGGCAATCCTGTAAAAGGAGTGATACCGTGTCACTGGCACGGATGCCGAGCTTGTGCTCCATTTTGGTAACCGTGCACCCCGGAGTGCCCGCTTCAACCACAAAAGCGCGCATGCCTCTGCGGCCCGCGGTGGGATCCACGCTGGCCCAAACCACCACAAAACCTTCCGAATCGACCAGAGCTTTATGCCCGGCGGTCACAAAAATTTTTTCGCCATTGAGAACCCATTCGTTCGTCTCTGAATCGAGCACGGCGGAGGTGCGAATGGCCGAGGTATCGGAACCGGCTTGTGGTTCGGTCATAGCCATGGCATCAAAGGTGGGTTTGTCACCGACAAGCCGCGAGAGAAAGCGTTTTTTCTGTTCGGGGGTACCCGCTGCGGCGACTGCCGCAGACCCCAACAGGCCACCGGGAATACAGAGATACATGCCGGTGTCACCCCAGGCCAACATCTCTACCATGTGAGCCAGGCGTTGGTAGGCAATGGGTGGACGTTTGGGTTTATTGGGATCTTCTTCCTTTTTGAGGCTTTCTTCGGGAGCCATCGAAGTGCCTCCCATCGATTTAACCGCCTGGTGCATGAAAATAATGTAATCCCAGGGAATTTCGTGTTCGTGCTCATCGAAGTAACGCGAAACTGGGCGCATCATATTCACCGCCACCGTTTCAACTACGTTATTGATTTGGACAATGGGTTTAGGGGTTTCAAAATCGATCATCGTTAGTCTCCTGGTCAGGTAGTTGGGTAGTTTGATCGTTGGATAGTTACGCAGGTTCGAAACAACTACAAACTACGCAACTAAAAAAACTACTTCACGAACCAACTAAACAATCACTAATCCGCTAAAAGTGGCAAAGCCGCGGCCATTGCGCATCCACAATTCCACAGGATGCTCGCGAATATAGCCATGGCCACCCAAAATTTGCACGGCCCGGTCGGTGACCATCATCGCCATATCGGCGGCTCCGGTGATGGCGAGGTAGGCTTGTTTGCTGGCCTCCGGTTTGCCGTTATCGAGCATCCAGGCTGCCTCCCAAATCAGCAAACGGATGGCTTCGATTTCTGTAGCCATCTCCGCCAACATGAAGGCGATGGCTTGCTTTTGGGCGGCTTTGACGCCGAAAACATCGCGGTCTTTGGCGTAATCGCGGGAATATTCAAAGGCAGCTTTCGAGACGCCTACAGCCATGGCTGCCCAGGCCACGCGAGAAGCATCCAAGATGGGGGAAAAATCGTGGCCTTCGGGGCCTCCCAGGCGGTTTTCAACGGGAATGCGGAGGCCATCCAATTTAACGGGATAAAGCGGCAAGGCATGGAGTCCCAGCGTTTTTTGGCGCTCCCCAACTTCCAGGCCAGGCGTTCCTGAGGGAATGATAAATCCCTGAGTTTTTCCATCCAATTTAGCGTAAACGAGTAGGGCCCCAGCATCCGCTGCATAGGGCACATAGGTTTTCTCACCATTGATTACATAAGAATCACCCGCTAATTCGGCAACGGTTCGCAAATCATTGGGATCAAAATCAAAGCGCGCTTCCATCAAAGCGGCGGTAAAAGGCTTCCATTCCATCTCGATGACGGGGGGAATGTACTGCGCCTTTTGGGATTCGCTGCCGGCCAGCAAGATGGGCGTGGCAAACAACCCAGGAGTCATGACCGCTAGCGCGCCCGAAAGATCGCCGTAGGCCATCTCCTC
This sequence comes from Chloroflexota bacterium, assembly GCA_003513015.1. Lineage (GTDB taxonomy): Bacteria > Chloroflexota > Anaerolineae > Anaerolineales > UBA11858 > UBA11858. The sequence goes on along the minus strand of DOTA01000225.1, from coordinate 950 downwards.
CGCTGCCAATGCGCCTGTAACCACCGAGCGATCACCAAAGCCATCGTAAGTTTCCGGAATCGAGGCCTGCAAATAGCCTAATTCCCAGCCTTTTTCGATTAATTTCGAGAGAAGTTGATTTTCCTCGTCGGCATCACGAGCGGCGGTACGTAAATCACCGATGGCATAACGCCGGATGGCATCCACAAGCATTTTTTGCTCTTCAGATGGATCAAAAGAATACATAAGAACCTCCTTAGCGAACTTGTTTTTATGGGCGTGCTAATAAACCATTTAAGAATATCTCTGCATATTGTTCAGCAATATCCGTTGAATCCTGCGGGCCGTCGTCGCGATACCAGGTGATTGTCCAATTCATTACGCCTAAAAGGGCGCGTGCGGCCTGGGCGGTATCCCGACAGACAAATACGCCGGATTCGACACCCTCCTGAATCAAACCTCGCCACAATCCTTCAAAACGATCGCGGCGAGGGATATGGCGTGAGCGCAAATTAGCATTCAAAGAACGGTGCTCAAAGAGCAATACCGCGGCCAATCCACGCTGGCTGGTAAGAATTTGCAGATACACCTGCATTGCTTGCCTGATTTTTGTTTGAGGGGATGTTTGCGGCGCTTCGACCACTACACTGATTTCAGAGATCAAAATATCTAAGGCCTGATCGAGTAAGGCCAACAAAATTTCTTGTTTTCCGGAAACATGGTGGTATAAACTGGCCTTTTGCAAATTTACGGCGTGCGCGATTTCTTGCATCGAGGTGGCATGAAAACCCTTCTCGCTGAATATTTGGGCAGCAGTTTCTAAGATTTCATCGCGTGTCATAAGGCAACTATTCCCTACCGTCCGGTCGGTAGTCTAAGAATAGCAAAATACAAGAGCGATGTCAACAACGACCGTCTTAAAATTTTCGGGGTTGCGGGGAGATTACGAAATAATGGATTCAATCACAAAG
>DOTA01000095.1 GCA_003513015.1 Chloroflexota bacterium | reverse complement strand
AACGCATACTTTTTTGATGGGATCGTTATTATTCCCCCTATGAATCATAGCATATCTGAGGTTGCAATACAATCATGTACTTGTGAGAGAGTGATTGAGAAAAAATAACCCGGATTTAGGGGTGTCACCCCTAAATCCGGGTTTACGCGTCTTTGGGTTGAATCAGGTCACCCAAACGGTGGTGCCAAATCCCTTCTGTTCCCAAACCCCCTCTTTGGCCTCCGGAAAGGCCCAGCGATAGAGCCATTTGGCCTCCTCGGGAGTCATATTCACGCAGCCATGACTCATCTTGCGCCCGTAGTTTTGGTGCCAGAAGGTGCCGTGGAAAGCCACACCGGTTTCGTGGAAAAAGCTGTTCCAGGGCACGCCGGGCAGTTCGTAAGCGAAAATGTCGGAGGTCAGGTGGCCGTCGCCCATGTGCTTGGAGGGCATTTTGACTTCGATGTTGAAGCGCCCTTTGGGGGTTTCGGTGGGGATTTGGCCGGGCAAGTTCATGCCGGGGATGCCGGTGGAAACCAGGGTGTGCAGCACAATTTTGTCGCTTTCGTAGGCGGTGAGTTTTTGATCGAGCAGGTTGACTTCGATGCGTTTGGCTTCCCAGGGTACCTCGGGTGAGATGGGGGTTAACTCTTCAGGCTGAACGACGCGCATGTGCGTAGCTGGCACAAAATATTCTACGTTGAGGAGTTCATCCAGTAGTTTGTACCAGGGGCGTTTGTCGGGGCCTTCGTCGACATCCATGATCCAATGTGCGGATTGATAGTAGAGCATGTAAAGTGGCTGCCAGCCGTAGGTATCGGTGTAACGGTAAGAACGCGTGTACGGTACGCCGATTTCGCCGATTTGACCCTCTTTGGGGAACCAGTAGACCGGCTTGTGCAAGCCGCGCCCCTCGACGCGCTGGGTGTACGAACTGGCGGCAAACCCCTGATCCAGACGGTACCAGCGCGGGCTGTTGACGTATTCCGGGTAAACCAAATTGAGTTCTTCGTAAACCGGCAGCAGTTGGTCGCGCCGCGCCGCGCCGATGATTTCGCTATCGGCGGTGGGTTCTTTGAAAAGATCGATCTCTTTGATGGTGACGCGCGCAATCCCGATGGGAGGCGGCGAGTCGCTCTGCGGATAGCCATCGGTAGTGGGGCGAAAAGCCAGTGATCCGAGCGCTAAACCGCTTAATTTCAGAAAATCACGACGGGTTATTTTTTTCATTGTGGGCTGATTTTACCTGTAAAAATCAGATATAACAAGTCTGGTTTGGCAACCGCAAGACACAGAGTTCCGAGACATTGAAATCAAAAGTTGGGATCACACCCGAATGGGTGGAGACAATCAAATCAGGTAGAATATCCGTCTCAGTTTGTCTCAGGTGGCTGTTCGGGTAAGAAACAGGAAGAATATGCGTAATCTCAAAAAATTTGTAATCGTGATGCTCATCGTGGGGATTTTTAGTCTGTATTTTATGCTTTCTATCCCTGGAGATCCGAAAACAGAAATCTTATTGGGCTTTTCGGTTGCCCGGTTAATGATGCTGGGTGTGGTTTTTATTCCTAGCTTATTTTTGGTGTGGATGTTGTTTCACCTTGCAATCGCAAGCTCAACGGGCCAAAAGATTGAGCAAATTGTTGATGTATTTTGGGAGAATGAGACGGCCCTGTTTGTGGCCTTTATGGTAGCGGCATTTTTGATTGCGATCAGTGGATTGTTCGTTGGCTCCTGGTTTGTGTTTGGAGAAAAATATTATTCAATTTATGAACGTTTGGCTCCGGTGATCCTCTTCGAAGCGGTTTTTGGTCTCCAACTAATTTTTGAGTTAAGGGGGGCTAATGCTTCAAAAATAAAGATTGGATACTTCCGACTACGCCAGAAGAGTGCTGGAGGGCTGCAAAAGGCTGTGGCAGCCTGGACTTTATTTTCTAAACGCTTTGAATTCGTTAGCGTGTTTATGACAAAATATAAATTACAGCGCTGGTTGACGATTTTTCTCTTGATTTTATTGTCGAGTGTTTATTTTAGGCTCACCACACTTCATGCCCAAACCCAAAACCTGGGTCTCGAAAATGGTGATCAGGGTGCTTTTCTGGAATTCACCCAAAATGTTTACGAATCAAATTTCCACTTTATGGGTGACCGAAATCAGATGCCGCTCTACGCCTATCTACAGGCTTTATTTTTTGATCCCCAATCTGGCAACGCATTTTTACGAGCGAAGTACGTCAATATTTATTTATCCGTTGTTTTGTTGATTCTCACTTTTGGTGTACTCTTAAAATATCGAGGTAGAAAAAATGCCACCTTTTTTGTTCTGGTGATCGCTTTCTCTCTCTTCATTTTCAGGGCGGGGTATTCGCAGGCGGAATTATTGTTCTATTTTCTGATTTTTATCAGTTTCTTGTTGATGGGCTTGATGTTAACCCGGCCCTCCAAAAAATTAGGAATTTTAACCGGTATTGTGGCTGGTTTAGCCCAGCTTACCAAAGCTTCCATGTTGCCTGGTTTGGGCGTGTTTGTGTTTTTTTATGGAATAAATCTCTGCGTTTATCTCTTCAAAGCGCTCCGAAACCCCGTTGAGCGTTCAACCTTGCTTCGCCAGGTTCGCACTCAAGTTTTAAGTTTGTTGCTGGCCCTAATCTGTTTTATTGGAATGATCTACCCCTATATTCATCAGAGCAAACAAATCTACGGACAGTATTTGTACAACGTTAATTCCACTTTTTATATTTGGTACGATAGTTGGGATGAGGCCTTACAGGGCACAATCGCCCATGGGGATCGCCTGGGCTGGCCGGATATGTCCCCGGATGAAATTCCCAGTTTCTCAAAATACCTTCGAGAGCATACCCCCGCCCAAATCATGGCCCGTTTTCAAAGAGGCGCAACCAAGGTCATTTCTAACCTGATCGTTCCCTATGGGCAGTTTAACTACCTCCTAATTCTATTGATTGGTTTACTGGTAACAGGCATCCTCTGGTGGAAAATCAGCTGGGCGCTTATCAGAGAAAACGCCATTATTATTCTTTTTGTGATTGCGTTTCTCGGTGCTTATCTCACCTTATATGCCTGGTACCGGCCAATTAGCGGCGGATATCGTTTCACCTACAGTTTGTATATGATCGCCTTCTTCGCCTTTTCTCTGGCCCTTGAACGCTTATGCAACGCCATTGGAGCATTTCATGTTTTTGATCTCCCCATAGATGTTTTCCGACTATTCGAAATTGCACTCTTGATTTTATTGTTGATCGACCTTGTTTTCTTTATCCCCGTCCAGCTAGATATTGGCTACTTTGGAGGATAATGGAGAGCATAAATTTCATAGATCAAAAGAAAACCGGCGAAATGCGGAAAACTGCCCGCCAAAAATTCCATCTTCGAGTAAAATTAGCCCACAACCGCATAAACTCTGTTGAGATGCCCATAACCCCCACAGGGGTGGGCATGGCAAAATGTCATGGCGAAGCCGGTGATGGCTGAAAATTAGTCAAATTCCGGCGCTGTCCCGCAACTGTAAGGAAGGCTTTTAGCGCCAGCTAATCGCTGCCCGAGCCAGGTCGACCATCTCAACTTGTTCAGCACAAACCTCGTGGAAGGGAGGTGTGAACACCCCGGAATTTTTCTTGGATGATTCGCTCCTTCCCCTGTCGCTGGCAGGGGATTTTTGATTAAACTGACCCCCAAAAGGAGTTACAAACATGACCCGAAAGTTGATTCTGATTTTTGTCGTTTTTGCCTTGGCCCTAAGTGCCTGCAATGTCGCCACCGAAACCCCGAAACCCACCGTTGAAGCAGGGGAACCCACCGCGGCGCCCACGGCAGCCTCCCCCACGACCGAGCCGACCACGGCCCCCACACCTTACCCGGCCCCCACCGAAGCCCCTCCTGCTGAAGAAGTTCCCTACCCCGGCCCGGAGGAGCTTCCCGCGGCCGTGCCCACAACGAATCCCTATCCAGGCCCGGAAGATACCCGCCCCTGGCCGCGTACCTTCGTGGATGGCCTTGAGCGCACCATCGAACTGGCTGGGCCGGCCCAGCGCATCGTCACCTTAGGCCCTTCCAGCCTAGAAAGCCTCTTTGCCCTCGGGGCTGGCGGGCAAATTGTGGGTCGTGAAGAGTTCTCCACTTACCCTGAAGAAGCCCTGGCAATTACCAGTGTGGGCTCCCTGTGGGGAGAACTGCCCATCGAACCGATCCTGGCCTTGGAGCCTGATCTGGTGATCGCCCCCGAGATCATTTCTCCGGAACAGGTGCAGGCGTTGCAGGATTTAGGCTTAACCGTGTATTTCCAGGCCAACCCGATTGAATTNNGAGTTGGATGCCCGGGTGCAAGCCATCTCTCAAAAAATCTCGATCCTATCTTACCGGCCATCCGTCTTTTATGAATTGGATGCCACCGATCAGCAAAACCCCTACACGATCGGCGCGGGAACTTTTATTGATACCATCATCACGATGTCAGGCGGCTACAACATTGGGCAGTCTCTGGCGGGAGGCTATGCCCCGATCAGTTCCGAGCAGGTGATCGCTCTCAGCCCGGAGATCATCTTGCTAGCCGATGCGCCTTATGGAGTCACACCTGAAATCGTGGCCGCCCGAGCCGGTTGGAATGTGATCGCCGCTGTGCAAAATGGCGCGATCTACGAATTTGATCCTTTCCTGGTGAGCGTTCCCGGCCCTCGGNNTGTTGCGCAAACACCCCTATTTCGTAAACCTGCTTTTTTTGCTCGCAGCCCTGGTTTTTTCTGTGGCTTTAGGTGCGGTTTATAAACCGCCGGGCACGCTTATCGGCATTTTGGCTGGAAAAATTCCGGGATGGACGCTTCAACCTACCTGGCCGGCTTCATCTGATGCGATTGTTTGGCTGGTGCGCTTGCCGCATACCCTGTTGATTGCCATCACCGGGGCGGCCCTGGCCGGGAGTGGTGCCGCTTACCAGGGGTTGTTCCGCAACCCATTGGCGGACCCTTACCTGATCGGGGTAGCTTCAGGCGCGGGCCTGGGCGCGGTGGCGGCGATGGCTTTGCGTGGCACAGGCGATCTATTGGGGTATTATCTGATCCCCGTGGGGGCCTTTGCGGGGGCTTTGCTTACCGTGATGGCCGTCTATTCCTTAGCGCGGGTTGATAAGGTTGTCCCGTTGACGACCCTGATTCTCTCGGGGGTGGCGATTGGCACATTTGCCTCGGCGCTGACTTCTTTCCTCATGCTGCGTTCGGACGATCAGATTTACCGGGCGATTTCTTTCCTTTTGGGAGGTTCCACCATGACGGGCTGGAAACCAGTTTTGGCGGCTATCCCGTATATGTTGCTGGGGATGGGGCTGTTGGTGCTTTGCGGGCATATCCTCAACGTGCTGCAATTTGGCGAAGAACAGGCCAGTCAGCTTGGCCTGCCTGTGGAACGCGCCAAAATTTTTGTAATTCTGATCGCCTCACTGACAACAGCCGTGGCGGTCTCTTTTTCGGGCGTGATTGGCTTCATCGGCCTGATTGTGCCCCACATGGTGCGCATGATTTGGGGGGCGGATTACCGCCGCCTGATCCCTCTGGCGCTGATTGGGGGAGCCAGCATTTTGCTGCTGGCGGATATGCTGGCGCGTATTTTGCTGGCGCCGCAGACTCTGCCGGTGGGGATTGTCACGGCTTTAGCAGGAACACCGTTTTTTTTGTGGATTTTACGGCGCGCCAAAAAGGATGTGTTCTGGTGAGCCTGTTAAAAATATCCAACCTGGATGTGGCCTACGGCAAAAAAATGGTTTTGCAAGATATTTCGCTGGAAGTCGCTCCCGGCGAAATTCTGGCCCTGATTGGCCCGAATGGGGCGGGGAAAACGACACTAATTCGTGCGGCCAGCCATGTTTTGCCGCTTCTTGCGGGCCGAGTGTGGGTCGCCGATCAGGATTTGGCGCGGCTTAATTCCACAGAACGCGCCCGGATGATTGCGGTTGTGCCGCAAGCNNTACATGAGTTGGCTAGGCCGCGAGAGCGAAGCGGATCAGGCCGCGGTTCAACGGGCACTCCAGCAAACCCAACTGGAAGATTTTGCCCAACGTTCCATCGCTCAGCTTTCGGGCGGAGAACATCAGCGGGTGCTGTTGGCCCGCGCCCTGGCGCAATCCACACCGGTGCTGCTACTCGATGAACCCACCAATCACCTTGATATGCAGCATCAAACCAGTCTGCTAATGCTGGTCAGGCAATTGACCGCTGAAAAGCAATTAGCTGTGATGATGGCGATGCACGATCTAAATTTGGTTTCATTTTTTGCGGATAAGGTCGCCCTGTTAGTCGCTGGCCGCTTGGTCGCCGTGGGTACGCCCGAAGAGGTGATCCGCAAAGATTTGATCCAGCAAGCCTATCAAACGCCCGTGGATGTCATTCCCCATCCCCTCACAGGCGCACCACTGATCTTCCCGGGTGATGCGCTGAACCAAAGATAACCCCGAGGGTTCAGCGTATCTGGTTGTATAATAGAAATGTCAAATTCTCCCGATCACGGCGATTCCTACAGAACGAATTCAAGCGATGAAAATTAAAGGATTACTTTTCTCTCTGGCACTTGCGCTATTCGCGGGATTCATTGCTGTTTGGCAACCGGCGCGAGCCGCGCGCGAAGAACTCTATACGGTTGATCCTAAAACCATTGATCTGGGCAAGCAGGGGCTATATATTAATGACACGCCCGAAAACGTTTATTTCGTAGAAATTGAAAAAATTCAGCCACCTTTGCTGCCGCGTTACACTTACATGGTCAATATTGCCTATCGCGGGGCCGTACTCGACATTACCTTTAAGACCGCTGCTATGGCGCCCATCACACCGATTGGCACGCTCACCTCCGTGTATTTCGATATCAGTGAACCAGAGTTGAAATTGTGGCAAACCGGCGGTACCGAAGAAATCGGTATTTGGTATTTCGACAAACGCACCACCAACTGGCAACTTTGTCCCACGCGCCTGATCGAAGAGAAACAAAATAACGGCAAATACGACCGTTTGGCTTGTTTTGTGATTGGTAACGGATTCTACCTGCTTGGGAAAATGTCAATTGATAAGATATTTCCGGAGCGATTCAGACCCTACAATTTAGGGAATACAACCGAACCTGAGATGGCTGGCTTGCTCCTCCGCTGAAATATTGATCCCGAGCCAAAAATGAACGTTTAGATTATCGATTTTTTGGTATTCTACCTATCTTAGCGGGGAAAGATCGGCTATGCTTTTGGGGTGAATCGGGTCTCTGGGTTTATAACCCTGTTGACATATTTTCTCACTCTCGGTGCAACAGCTTACTCGTATTAGGGCAATCGCATGTTCAGTGA
>DOTA01000012.1 GCA_003513015.1 Chloroflexota bacterium | reverse complement strand
AGGACGTGGCCCTCTCAAGGCCAAAACGGGGGTTCGAAACCCCCTGGGGGCACAAAAATATGACACCCTTGTGGTGTCATATTTTTATTTTGCTCAAAGGGTGAGAGCGCCCAGCAGCGAGCCCCCAACCGCTGAAATCCGGACGCGGTGCGCGCTTGAAAAATCACACCGGGTGCTTGTTCAAATTCGGGGGTTCGTCTAGCCGGGTTAAAACTCATATATCAGCCTCAGTCATTAATTTTTGGAGATTGCACTTGGGGATTCCGTGGCGATCACACAAGCCAAAGGCCGCATGGATCGGGCTTTGCTCGATATTCCAGGTTTTTTGGTGATATATGTTATCACGCCACTCGTAAAAGTAAATCCAAATCCCACTACAATACTTTCACCTGCATANNGCAGAAATCTCAAAGAGATCGCCGGGCTGAGTAACCACACCGGCATTGCGGCTTAATGTGGCCGTGCCAAAAAAGTGACAGTGCACATCGCCAGGCTTTCTGAACATCTCGTACTTGAAATGATGGTGTTCCAGGCTGGCGATAGTGTAGGCCATGTGATCTTCTCCGGTTAGAAAAGTCTCTTGCCATAGGGTCTTCCCCTCCCGCTCAAGGCGGACCCGACCAGATATATGCGGGGGAAGTTTCCCCACCCGCAGTTCGGGGCCAAAACTGCAAGCCCGCAGCTTAGAATGCGCCAGGTAAAGGTAATTTTGGGCTTCCATGACATGATCCGAGAATTCATTTCCCAGGGCAAACCCAACCCGTAGCACCTCCCCCCTTTCGGACACAACATACAGGCCGACCAGTTCAGCTTCTTCTCCGCCGTCGAGGGCGAAGTTTGGGCTGGACAAGGGCTGTTCCGGCAGCACAATCTGGTAGCCATTCCCTTTGTAAAACCATTCCGGCTGAACGCTGATTTCACCGCTGGCGGGCTTGCCACCTTCCAAACCCCAGCGGAACAATCGCATCGAATCGGTGATTGGGGCTTCCGATACAGCCTCCGCGTGCATGGCATCCCGGGCTTGGGCACTACCCAGATGCGTCAAACCGGTGCCTGTGACAAAGCAGTGTGCCGGATCGGGATGATCCAAGGGGGCTAGCAACCGCTCATCCGCAATCACTTGATCGTACTCCACCCACACATCCCGCAGCCGAGAGGAGACCACTGCTTCCAGGTTGGTTCCCGTTCGCCCGGCTTCTAGAGCGAGATCATAGACCCGTTCCGTATCCTCCAAAACCTGCAACCGGGAACCGTTATCCACAACCCGGGCAACCGAGCGGTTCCCATCTGGTGTTAAAAATTGTATTAATCTCATTTAGGACCCTTTCTCAGCAACATCGCGTTTATGCCAGTCTTCTGCGAAGAGATTAAAATGAACTTTCTGGCGCGGATGCTCCAGAATAACATCTTCATTCAACGTGACTCCCAAACCAGGCCCTTTGGGCAAGGGGAAATAACCATCTTCGATCTCCGGCAAGCCCGTGACAGCCTGTTTCACATACGGTTCGCCGAAATCGTTGAAGTTTTCCTGGATTTTAAAATTCTGGGTGGAAGCTGCAAAATGAAAGGCCGCGGCAGTTGAAACGGGTCCACCCACGTTATGAGGAGCCACCAGCATATAGTAAGCCTCAGCCCACCCCGCCAGTTTCTTAGTGTATTTGATTCCGCCAAAATGGGAAATATCCACCTGCAAGATATCCGCGGCCTGATATTCAAACAACTCCCGGCATTGATACAGGGTGTGCAACCGCTCTCCGGTGGCAATGGGCACTCCCAGGCCGTTGACCGCATCCGCCACCTTTTTTAGCGCCTTCAAATTATCCGGCGGCACAGGTTCTTCTGCCCAGCCCGGTTTGAAGGGAGCCAATTCGCGAATCATCTCGATGGCTGTAATGGGGTTGAAGCGGCCATGCATCTCAATAAAAATGTCAACATCGGGGCCAACCGCATCCCGCACAGCTTCCACCAGGGAAACCACACGCCGTTTTTCCGCCGCTTCAAGTTCGAGATAGCCTTCTCCGAAAGGATCAAATTTCAAGGCCCGATAGCCTTTAGCAACCGCCCGCTTGGCCGCGGCATGGAACTCATCCGGGCTGCGCTCAACCGTGTACCAGCCGTTCGCATAAGCTTTGATCTTTTCTCGGACGGCACCACCCAACAAGCGATAGACCGGTTGATTCAAGGCTTTCCCCATGATATCCCAGCAGGCCATTTCGATGATCGCAATTCCACTCATCGAAATGTCATTGCCACCCACGAAATCATTGCGCAGCATGCGCTGTACGATACTTTCGATATCAAAAGGATCCTGGCCTAACACATAGCGGGGCACGGCTTCTTTCAGGTATCCCAACAAAGCGTCGGTACGGTTCAAGACGCGCACTTCCCCAACCCCTTCCAAACCTTCATCAGTTTCTACTTTGACGTAAGTCAAATTTCGCCAGGGGGTTCCCATGATCAAAGGTGTCACTTTAGAAATTTTCATCGATCGCTCCTCTTTTTGACTGATTCTGCTGTGTAAAAAAANNAGCAAATCTCTGCATAGTATAATTTTTCGCTACACACCAGTTTCTGATACAACCCCATCTCCAATGGAGCACAAACCATGAAGACTCTAAACCAAACCTTACACTTGCACCCGATGGATAATGTTGCCATTGCCCGGGTCGACCTACGCTCAGGCATAGAAATAGAAGTGAAAACCGCCTCCGGTGAGAGAAATTGGCTCACGATTAGAGACCGCATTCCTGCCGGTCACAAAGTTGCCTTAATCCATCTCGATTCTGGTGATCCCGTGTGCCGCTATGGGGAAGTGATTGGCACAGCTTCGAAGGAAATCAACCCCGGAGAGCATATCCACACGCATAACCTTGCCATGCTCCACTCTCTCGATGAGAAAATTTTGGTGGCACAGGTCGAGCCAGTAACCCCCGTACCCGAATCCGAGCAACGCACATTTTT
>DOTA01000517.1 GCA_003513015.1 Chloroflexota bacterium | reverse complement strand
TGTTTAAGCTGGCGGTTATTGAGGGTGTGAAACAAAGGGACTTGTGCCAAAAATACGACAAGTTCATCAGGTTTTACCATTTTGTGCCTCCTAACTTGGTTTAAATTGGATTGTTGGCTAAGTTTCGAGTTCGGCGATCAAAATCTCGAAGGGCGCTACTTCCAGGTTGGCGAGATCGAGCGAATTCTTTTGACCTGAGTTTGTATACACCGGTTTGGCCGTTAAGGTTGTGAGATCGAAAGCAATTTTGTGGGATTGCGCACTGTAATTTAGCACGACCAGACAAGTTTGTTCAGATGTTGTGCGCAAAAAAGCGAAATATGCTTCAACGTCCGTGTGCAAAGCCTGATATTCACCGGCGATCAAAGCAGGGGTTTTTTTACGGATTGCCAGCAGTTGTTTGTAAAAATTGAGCATTGAGGCGGAGTCATTTTGCTGATCAGCTACGTTGATGCCCTCGGCATAATTGGAATTGACCGGCAGCCAGGGTTTTACATCGGCAGGGCTGAACCCGGCGTTGGGGGCATTTTTCCATTGGTTAGGCGTGCGGCATTTATCGCGAGTAATATTCTGCACAATTTTCAGGGCGTTTTCCGCGGGCATACCAAAATTTTGGGTGGCAACGCGGTAGATCCAAACGCCGAGATTATCACGGAATTGCTCGATATCTTCGAGCATCAAGTCACTCATGCCGATCTCTTCGCCATTATAGAGAAAGGGGGTGCCTTTCAGGGTGAGCATCAGGGCTAGATTCAACCGCGCAATCTGCTCATTGTGTTCGCCATCTCCATAGCGGCTCAAAAGTCGCGGGGAATCGTGATTCCCCAGAGTGTTGCAAGGCCAAGCGGCTGGGGGGAGTTCGCCCAGCCGTTCTACCTGATTTTTACGAATCCAGGTCGGAGTAATCCGCTCGGTGCGCATCAGCGGGAAGTTGAAGACCATGTGTAGTTCGTTAGTGCCATCGCCATAGTAGGCAATCTCATCAATTTCACCAACCATCATGCGATCATCATATTCATCGATAACGGCGCGCAATTCTTGCAGCAATTCATGGATGCCCGGTTGATCGACCTGAGATTTGTTCATCAGCTCGCGCTGATCGTGCAGGTAGGCCTGGGTTTCCGGGTCGGGTAGATTGGGATAGGCGGCCATGTTGCGCTGGAATAACTCGGCCATGCTGAGTTCGGCTTCATGATCGGGTAAATTGGGATCTTCGTAGATGGTGCCGATGGCATCCAGGCGGAAGCCATCAACGCCCATATCGAGCCAAAAGCGCACGGCATCCCACATAGCTTGGATAACTTCGNNAAAGAAAAAGTGGTAATACCATTGATCGGTGGCTGGATCATAAGTCCAGGCAACATCATCGAAGGCGGCGCTCCAATTGTTGGGAGGGCCATCAGCTTTACCATCACGCCAGATATACCAGTCGCGTTTGGGATTATCTTTACTGGCGCGGGATTCCTGGAACCAGGGATGCTGATCAGAGGTGTGATTCAGCACGAGGTCGAGGATCACCTTCAGGCCCCGAGCATGGGCGGCTTCCAAAAAGGCACGGAATTCCTCGATGGTGCCGTATTCCGGCTCTACATCTGTATAATCGGCAATATCGTAACCACAATCAAATTGCGGGGAGGGATAGTGCGGGGAAAGCCAGATAGCATCGATTCCCAAATCCACGAGATAATCCAGCTTTTCGAGGATGCCTTTCAGATCACCAATGCCATCCGCGTTGCCATCGGCGAAACTACGGGGGTAAATTTGATAAAAAACGGCGGTTTGCCACCATTTGAGATTGAACATTTATTGAATTTCCTTGAGGTTGGTTTCGATGATGGACCCCAAGGGGAGAAAACCCTCAGGGTCCATTTTTCCAGAATGAGAACGGATCAGTCTACCACAGTGAGATCAGCAACGCCCTTGAGTTCAAGCTCGTCCGCAAAGTGGCAGGCCACGAAGTGATCGGGCTTGAGTTCGCGTAATTCGGGGATTTCGACTTTGCAGCGCTCCTGAACATAGCGGCAACGCGGGTGGAAGAGGCAGCCGGGGGGCGGGTTGCCAGGATCGGCGACCTCGCCTTCCATAATGATGCGCTCTTTTTTGGCGCGCGGGTTGGGGCGCGGCACCGATGACATCAGGGCTTCGGTGTAAGGGTGCAGCGGGTGTTTGTAGAGTTCCAACGAATTGGCGACCTCGGCGATACGTCCCACATACATAACGGCGACGCGATCGGAGATGTGCTGCACCACACTAAGATCATGAGCCACGAAGATGTATGCCAGATTAAAATCGGCCTTGAGGTCGTTCATCAGATTGAGGGTTTGGGCCTGCACCGATACATCCAGCGCGGAGACCGGTTCGTCGCAGATGATGAGTTGCGGATTGAGCGCTAACGAGCGGGCGATCCCGATCCTTTGGCGTTGCCCGCCGGAAAATTCATGTGGGTAGCGGCGCACGTGTTCTCCGCGTAAACCCACACGTTCCAAAAGGTTCACAACATAATCTTCGGTATCGGGGGCGATCTTTTTGTGGATCACCAACGGCTCAGTGATGATGTCGTAAACTGTCATGCGGGGGTTCAAGGAACCAATCGGGTCCTGGAAAATCATAGAGACATCTTGACGGACAAACTTAAGTTGTTGTTTATCCAACTCCCGGATATTAACCCATTCGGGTTTACCGGTGCTTGAAAGGGCACGCGATTTGAACATGATTTCGCCCGCGGTCGGTTCATACAGTCGTAGCATGGTACGGCCAGCGGTAGTTTTGCCGCAGCCACTTTCGCCAACTAAGCCCAGGGTTTCGCCTTCGCGCACAAAGAAGTTTACATCGTCTACGGCTTTGACGTAGCCCACAACTTTGCGCATAAGGCCNNTCATTTTGGGGTATGTTTTCAGTCATGTTTTTCTTCCTCCTCAATCCGCAGCAACGGCCTGATTTTTGACAGCCTGTGCTTCAGTTGTCTCGGGCCAGCAGCCATCGTAAAGCAGACAGCGCGCCCAGTGTCCATCTGCAACTTCGGCATATTCGGGATAGACGCAGTCGCACTTGCCAGGCATAAAAGATGGACAGCGGGGGTGGAAAACACAACCCGAGGGCAAGTTGAAGGGACTGGGCACCATGCCTTCGATGGTTTCCAATTTATCTTTCTTTTCGCCGATTTCGGGAATTGAGCCCAGCAGCGCTTTGGTATAGGGATGCTTCGGGTTTTCGAAGATTGCGATGGTGTCCGAACGTTCGACCTCTTTGCCCATATACATCACCACAATTTCATCGGCGATTTCGGCAATCACGCCCAGGTTATGCGTGATAAACATGATCGCCATATCTTGGGTTTCTTGCAACTCGCGCATCAAATCCAAGATTTGTGCTTCGATGGAAACATCCAAGGCAGTAGTGGGTTCGTCAGCGATCAGTAAATCGGGGTAGGTCGAGAGTGCAATGGCAATCATGACGCGCTGGCGCTGTCCACCGCTCAACTCGTGGGGATAGCTGTCAACCCGTTTTTCAGCATTGGGGATACCCACCCGCCGCAACATCTCGATGGCAATTTCGCGGGCTTCTGCTTCAGTAACAGGGCGCTTCTTTTGGATATTTTTGCCCATCTGGCCACCGATTTTTTCTGCCGACATGAAGCGATGCAGATGAACGGCTTCGATGATGTGGAAACCAGCCGTGTAGACCGGGGTCATGGAACTCATCGGTTCCTGGAAGATCATAGCGATGTGGCCGCCACGGATTTTGCGAATGACTTCGCCATCCGGGTCGGTCTGATCGAGGCGAATTTCATTGATAATCTCACCACTGCCTTCTTCAGATTTTTCGTAGAAAGTGATTTCGCCAGTGACTTTGCCCTGTTTAGGGATCATATTCATGATAGCTTTGGCGGTAATCGATTTGCCACAGCCACTTTCACCAATGATTCCCAGGGTTTGACCGCGATAGATGTTGAAACTGGCACCATCAACGGCATGCACAATGCCGTCACGAACATCGAAATCAACATGTAAATTTTTGACAGTTACCAGAGGGTCGCGTGTTTCTTTGGTCATTAGGTTTCTCCTCTGAATTATTTGCTATAGGGATCCATGGCATCCCGCAAGCCATCACCGAGCATGTTGTAGGCCATGATGGAAAATAGGATGAAAGGGATCACGAATAGGTACCAGGGGGCAAATCGGATCGCCCGAACGGTGTTGGCATTTTGCAATAAGGTGCCCCAACTGACCGTGGGCGGAACTAGGCCCAAGCCCAAGAAACTAAGGGCTGTCTCCAATAAGATCATGCCGGGAATCTTCAAGGTGGCAATCACGATCACATGGCTCATCGTAGCCGGGATCAAATGCTTGAAAATGATTCTGCGGTCACTGGCGCCAAAACTTTGAGCCGCTAAAACATATTGTTCCTCACGCCCCGAGAGCACTAAACCGCGTACCTGCCGGGCTAAACCGCCCCATTGGATCAAAGCCAAAAGAATCGTGACCATAAAGAAGACCCGGGGAGATGGCCAGGTGACGGGCACCGCCGCTCCCAAGGCCAGGAACAACGGTTCTTGTGGAAAGGCAGAAAGAAATTCGGTAATGCGCATGACAATGATGTCGGTAGCTCCGCCATAGTATCCGGAGGCCGCCCCCAAAGAGACACCAATGAATAAAAAGACGATCACACTAAAAAGCCCAATAAACAACGAGATGCGGCCGCCATAGAGCAGGCGTGAAAACTGATCGCGCCCGAGGCGGTCGGTGCCCATCAGAAAAACCTTGGCATCGGGGGTTTCAGGGTCGGTGCCAAAGAAATGAGTCTCGGCGGGGATAAAACCTAATAGTTTGTAAGGCTCCCCTTTCACAAAGAAGTAAATTGGGTATTTGACGGTCGTATTGTAGACATAGGTGCGCGTCCGGGTAGCCATATCGATCTGTTCATCCAAAGCATAGACAAAGGGGCGCAAAAACCAATTTCCTTCTGAATCCCGAAACTGGAAATAGGTGGGTCGTGCTTCGAGATAATCGCTTTCCAGATCTTTGGGATACGGGGCAAAGAACTCGGCAAAAAATACACAGGTGATGTAATAGAATGCCAAGATGATCGCACCGACCACCGCCAATTTGTTCTTGCGAAATTTCCACCACACCAGGCTCCAGTAACTCTGGCTGACCTTATTTTTGTCGTTCTTTTGTTTAACGTTTGAGTTTTGGATTTCTTCGCTCATTATTAACCTCCAGTTCAGAATTCAGAATTACTCAAGCCGGACGCGCGGATCGATCCAAGCCAAAACCAGATCGGTGACCAGGTTTCCAACCAGGAGCAAAAAGACGATCAGCACCAAAACCGTACCAGCCATGTACATATCCTGCGTGGTTAAAGCCTGAATGTAGAGAGGCCCAATCGTTGGCAAACCGAGCACCACCTCCACCAGAATGTTACCAGCCAAAATCCCTGGAAAGGCTTCCGTCCCCAAAATGATGATCAGGGGAGTGATGGCCATGCGCACAGCATGCCGCCAGACAACTGTACGCTGCTTTAGGCCGCGCGCTCGTGCGGATTCGATGAATGCCTGGCCAAAGGTGTCTAGCAAGTTACCACGCATAATCCGGATGGTGCCGGCTGTGCCGGTAACAGCGCCAATTAGCGCCGGAACCCAGAGGTGCTTCATCAAATCCCAAACCTTGGCCAGGCTCCAGGGGGCATCTTTGAACTGCTGTGAGAACAGCCCAACTACGTCCTGGTTTAGGATTACGATAGCCACGTATAAAACAATTAAGGCTAACAAGAATCCTGGTATGCCGATACCTATAAAAGCAATTGTGGTAATGATTTGATCCCCCAGTGAATATTGGTTTACCGCCGAATAAACCCCCAGCGGTATGGCTATGGCCCAGGTAAACGTCAGCGTAGTCAAAGACAATAAAATCGATAGAGTCAATCTTTGTCCGATCAGCTCGCGAACAGGGCGGTCATACTCGAAAGACAACCCAAAATCGCCTTGCACAAAGTTAGATATCCAGAGCCAATATTGTGTTAATAAGGGCTGATCGAGACCATAGCGTTCGCGATAATCATCGACTCGCTGCGAGGCGCTGCGATCTCCACGTGCCTCCAGTTCGGCGATCTTTTGATCCAAAAAATCACCTGCGGGTAGGCTGATGATGACGAAACTAACGAAAGAAACGACAAACAGCATGATGATGGCGTAAAAAACACGCCGGATGATAAATGCACCCATAACTCGTCCTCCTCTCTCTGTCTTGACAGATTAGCCAGATTTATTGCCCAATGCACTATGCAATGATCCCGTCACTGAGCGTACCGACACGTATTCTTGCAATGTCACTCCTGCATCTCGCACTGGGCATGCCCGGAGACTGCAGGGGAGGGTGTTCTTCATTTTTTTAAATCCTTAGAAAATCTCAGGAAGTTGAAACAATATAGGTGTGATAAACCGAACAGCGCTGCAAATGAAATTCTTTTAGATGCTAAAAATAAAGGAGACCCTTTTCAATCTGGCAAGCAGGTCTCCCCTCCTAGCGTATTAAGATTGTGGCAGNNCCTGCCACAATTGACTTACTAGAGATTACTCGCCGCGCAGCTTGGCTTCCATCCAGAATTGTTCTGGATTGAGGTTGCCAGGGCTGCCGGGCGCCCACGGGCCAAGGATTACGAGATCGGGGATACCGTGGAAACCATTGCGAACCACAACGGGCATTTGCTGATCGCCAGAGCCACCAATCATGAAGGGGCCTTTGTCGATGAGGATGCGGATGGCTTCATACAGAACCTGGTGACGTTTTTCTACATCAGGTTCAGCAATACCCTTCTTGTACAACTGTTGCAGTTCGTATGCATAGGTTGTTCCAGGTACAGGTTCCCAACCTTCAGCACCACCAGTTTCGTAGTACTTGCCTTCCAATGGCCAGGCTCGGGCTTCGTTGCCACGCAAGGGGAAGACCCAGTCGGGGAAGGTCCAGATATCCAGCTCAGAAGCGTGGGTGTTGCGGATCATGAACAAGCCTTGCTGGAAGCGCAGGGTCCAATCGGGCTGGCCCATCAAGTCGTTGATCAGGGTGTTCACGCCAACGGCGTTCAAGTCACTGGAGTAGGTTTCGTTGCCCAAAACGGGTACAACCTGACCACCCCAGTCGCCTTGATCCATCACCAGGGTGAAGGGGGCGCCGCTAGGCAGATCGCGCCAGCCGTCGCCATCAGCATCGACGAATCCGGCCGCATCAAAGTGCGCCTTAGCGCCTTCGGGATCATACTCAGCATAGGTATCGCGCCACTCTTCGTAAACCTTCCGGCCTTCGGGGCTGGCGAAGTGCCAGGCCTGGGGGCTGATGGTCAGGGCAGTGGGGTAACCAATGCCGCCCCAAACCACGTCGATCAAGCGCTCGCGATTGAGGGCAATCGAAAGGCCGATGCGGAAGTCTTGATTCTGCAACAACGCGCGGATCTCCTCGCAGGTATCGGGGTAGGTCTCGCAGTCATTGAAGTTCATGTTGATGTTCCAACCGGGCCAGCTACCAGCACCATTGACCGCTCCGGGCCACAGGGTGAAATCATTGGCCTCAGCCTGCTCCAGCAAGAAGGGGATGTTGTTAGGATCATCCGTGCCGCGGAAGCTGGCTTCGTATTTGCCCTGGGCAACTTCCAACAGGCGAACCTGGTTGTCAGTCAGCAGAACTGTGTCCATATAATCAATGTAAGGCAATTGATTGCCAGCGGTGTCAACTTTCCAATAGTAGGGGTTGCGGGTCAGGATGGTGCGTTCGCCAGGAACAACTTCGCTCGGGCACCAGGCGTGCAAGCAGGGGTAGCCAGCCACGTTCATCAACCAGTCACCACCATAAACGGCCTTTTCCAGATCTGCATAGGTCATGCCAGCCGTGTAATTGGGATCAAACTGAGACAAGTAGTGGAAAGGACGCTCCATGGGCAGCCATTCCCAGAAGCCCTGCGCAACCACAAAGTTGGCGATATAGTGGGCTTCATTCCATTTCATGACCATTGTATAGTCATCCGGGAATGATACTTCCATGGTAGTTCCATCTGAATTTCTCGCCCAGAACGGCACGGTGACGACTTTGAAGTCTTCATTGTTCGCCAGTTCCCACCAGTAAGCCATATCCACTGAGGGGACGAAAGGCTCGCCATCGGACCATTTGATGCCCTGGCGCCAGTTCCAGGTCAATTGGGTGCCATCATCAGAAATTTCCCATGATTTAAGCAGACCGGGTTCGTAGCCGGTGTAGTCAGATTTCCAGCGCACGGGGGGATCGTAAACGATCATCTCAATGTTACCCATGCCCTGCCACCAACTAGCGTTATGCCAGGTGCCGCCGTATTCGCCAACGCCATCCACCGGGGATACTACGAAGATATCTTCTTTGTTGGGCAGGCGCTCTTCGACGGGGGGCAGTTCGCCAGCAGCAACCATCTCAGCCAGCATGGGGGCCTCGCCATAGATGGAGCCTTCTTCCATTACGGCTACAGTTGGGGTAGCTTCATTTGCCACAATGGCTGCGCCAGTATCTTCTGTGGGGGCTACTTCCACGGGGGCTTCTGTGGGGGCTTTTGTGGGGGCCTCCGCCACGGGTTCTTCCGTCGCTCCACCGCCGCAGGCCGCCAAAGCTAAAGCCATAACAACCAGCAGGCTAAGCAGAACTAAAATTATTTTTGTGCGTTTCATGAGCACTCCTCCTAGAAATGTGAGTTTATTGAATTACTTTGAATGGGATAGGTAATGGTGTTGATTAATATTTTGTGCGTAAAACCACCTCCTCTCAAAATTTGTTTTCCAGTCGATACCAAGGAATTTTTTATATTCCTGAAGGTTATTAAAAAATAATCCACCGCTAAATTTCTCTGAAACGGTGGACTATTATCAACAAAATTAGATTGGAACATGAAAAACGCAGTAGGTTGCAGCCAGGAACGCCAAATTCGCATAAACTGTGGCGCGTTCACTTTGGATTGCATGCGATTAAAACATATGCAAAATGATGCCCAACCAAATGGATGGGACGAAACACTCGTTTTTATTTGACAATGAAAATTACTTGCCATAATTTTATAAACGAAAGCTTTTAATGATATTAGATTCGTAAAAAACTGGCTTGCGCCATCGACTGAGCCTCGATGATAGCAAACTATTTAAGGAGGTGGTGCGGTGGTACTTCGAGCCAACAATTTCAAGGGCACGTGTTTTTTACAAGGAGGCTGAGCACGATTTGTGAGTAAATCAAACAACATTTGGGTACCCATCACTCCGGAGTCAAATAAGCTTTGATCAATTGTTGTCAGGTTGTAATAAGCAGACTCTCGAATAGCATCATAACCAATTACGGATAATTCGGAAGGCACCTTTATTTTCATTTCCTGGGCGGCTTCTAAAATGCCCAGCGCTCTGGCATCACTCGCAGCAAAAACCGCAGATGGGGGATCATCGAGCGATAAAAGTTTTTTAGCTAACGCTCGCGCACTTTCACGATCGCGTTCACCCTGCATGAAATAATCCGGATTGTAAGGAATTTCTACCTCTTCTAAAGCGGAGCGATAACCCTGGTAACGATATGACATTGCGGGGTGAAAGGGGGTTTCCAGATAATCCGTCAAATACGCAATCTTCCGGTGTCCTAATTCAATCAGATATCGGGTCGCCATTCGGCCGCCTTCAATATCATCCGCTACAACACAGCACAGTTTTGAATGGTCAGAATCAATCAAAACCGTCGGAATGCCTGATCTGGTGAAGTAATCTGCTTGGAAATCATCCGGGGGCAGAGATACGATCAACATTCCATCAACCCGTGATTTCCGGGAAAGATCCTGAAAATATGCGTTCTTTTGCGCAGGATCATCCACGCAGAAGATGACAAGATCATATTCGCTGCTTGCCAACACATGCTGGACGCCTCTCAATCGTTCAATATAGGAGGGCAAGGTTAGATAAGGAAGAATAATTCCAATTGTTAAGGTGCGGCCTACGGATAACTGTCGTGCGATTGGGTTCGGAGTGTAATCTAATTCTTCAATTGCCGTTAACACTTTTTCCCGAGTTTTTTCGCTCACAGATGGATTATCGTTGAGCACCCGGGAAACTGTGCCAACACCTACTTTGGCTTTGCGGGCCACATCACGGATGGTGGTAGGAGGCGTATCTTTCATCTTGGTAACAGTAATTGGAACCGGTTCCATGTTAAGACTAGCACAATTCGAAACGAGTGTCAAGAAGTTTTACCGGGATTTTACGTTCATGTGAGTTTCTGAACAGATTACTAGTGACTGAGTGTATTTCGCCCAATATGCACCATGGTTACTTTGGTTTTATATTGGAACCAGTACGGGTTCAAACGCTTCACTTCACCATGAAAGCCTGATACCACCGATGATTTGAGATGTAAAAGAACTATGTTGGCCTACCAGGCAACTTCAAGTTGGTATTGGCCATAATCACTGAAAATCATTTTGATTGAGCTAAAGATCGATAAGCCGACCAGGCTAAAACCTGAGTTATCGCTCCGATTGCGGCAGAGCGCTGCCCTAGATAAGCTGCGATAATCCTGACAGCGTTGGAAAAGACGGGTAAACTGCGCCGCATGGCGGCTTGCCGAACTGGTTCCAAAAACAAATCTCCCATTTGAGATATACTGCCACCAATGATGATCAATCCCGGATTCATAATATTGATTAGACTGGCGAGCGCAGTTCCGAGATATCCTCCGGCTTGAGCAACGATTTCTTGTGCAATAATATCACCTTTTCGGGCGAACATTGCCACATCAAGCGCCGTGATCTGTTCGGCAGAAATTGAAGATAACTGCGAGCGCGGATCGGCTTGGGCCGCTTTTCGACCCCGTTCTGCGATCGATCGACCACCCGCCAAGGCTTCAAGGCAGCCACGATTGCCGCAGGTACACAAGGGGCCATTTTCTTCAATGGTGATGTGTCCAATTTCGCCAGCACACCCCGAAGCACCCCGGTAGATTTGCCCATCGAGCAACAGGCCGGCTCCGATGCCATAGCCAACTTTAACGTAAAGCAGGTGACGCTCATTGCGTCCGGCTCCATAAGCCCACTCGCCCAGGGCGCCTAATTCAGCATCATTACCTAAAACGATGGGGCAATCCCAAAGTTTTTCAAGATAGGATTGTATGTGGAAGTTATCCCAACCGGGCATAATAGGCGGTGCAACCACACCACCCACCTCCGCGACGACTGGACCAGGAACCCCCACTCCGATTCCCAAAAGATCGGTCAATTTGACTTGTGTATCTGCGAGAAATGCTTGCAAACGTAAATCCGCTTCTCTCAGACATTTCAGAGGCCCCTGGCTGACATCGAAAGGGTATTCTTCAGCTTTGAGAATATGCGCCGAAAAATCAGCCAGGATCAAACCCACATGGGTAGCCCCCATATCAATGCCAACTACTTTCCCAAAATCGGGGTTGACCTTTAATAAAATGGGGCTGCGTCCTCGGGATACAGGAGCACTTTCGGATTCCCGGATCAATCCCATCTCCAGCAAATCAGCGATGATAGAACTCATCGCCGCCCGGCTCAAGCCAAGTTGGCGGGCCAAAGCAGCCCGAGAAATTCCTTCCGGCATATAACGGATCAAATTAAATGCAGCATGTTTGTTAGTTAACTTAACATTCTGCGGAATAAAATTATCAAATCTNNACGGCGGTTATTCCAGAACCGCCCTCAGAAAATTTTTGTGAAGTGTTTTCGCTCATGATATTCATCCGCCGCATTTGGGCTTTTATTCTCACCAGTTGGCGCAGCCTGCTGGCTCGCAAGGGAACCGCACTCTCGGCCTTATTTGGGCTGACGTTAGCAATCTCCCTTGTTTTGAGCATCACGCTGTATGCCGATGGCGTTTACTACCAGACATTTTTAGAGAATATTGCCAAAACCCGCGAAAACCCCGAAAACCAAATTTCACAAGAGAAACCGACCTTTAGTTTCCTGTTTCACTATTTTGGCGGCTGGCATGGTTCCAAAACCTGGGATGAACTTTCCAAATTGGATGATTATTTCGTTCAGGAAGGCTTGAGCAGTCTTGGCATTCCGGGAATCGATCTGGTGCGGCTCTTTAGCAGCGATGTTTTTATGCTATTCCCCAAAAGTGATTCCGGCAGCATCAACCGGCTCTCGCTCTCGCGCACCAGCTTTGGCACCATGAGCGCGCTGGATGAACACATCACGCTGGTAAATGGCCGTTCCCCGAATTCACAACCCCAGGAGGATGGCACCCCTATTGAAGTGCTGGTCAATGAAAACCTGGCAAACACCACCGGCATCGATATTGGTCAGGAATATGTGGCTTACGTCAACACTATTAATGATGCCGGTCAACAAGAAACCCGGCAAATCCCGGTGCAAGTTACGGGTATCTGGCGCGCAAACGATCCCGGGGAAGATTACTGGATCTTCCCAACTAACAAGTACGAAAGCATCTTATTTGTTCCTGAAGAAACTTTTTTCAACCGCCTAACCGCCCATATTCCGGCACTGATCTATAACGCCTATTGGTACCCAATTATGGATGCCACCTATGTGCACGCCGATGAAGTTGACAGTTTACTCAACCGTATCACCCGTTTAGAACGCGGTGCCAACGAAATCCAAGAAAATCTTTGGTTGAGCATCTCCCCAAAGGCTGCCTTGGAGCGATACGCCAGTGAAGCCCGCCTGCTGCGGGTGTTGCTATATGCCTTCTCGATCCCAGTAATTGGGTTGATCGTCGCCTTTGTCAGTTTGGTAACGCGCTTAATCACCGATCAGCGCCGGGGTGAAATCGCCATTTTGCGCAGCCGCGGCGGAACGCCAACCCAAATGTTAAACCTGACTGCCTTAGAAGGGCTGATGATCGGCGCACTTTCATTGGGCCTGAGCCTGCCGATCGCTATGCAAATCACCCAAACCATCGGCCACACGCGCAACTTTTTAGATTTCACCGCCTCATCCCCGCTTCGCTTAGGCCTCTCAGCGGGAATCTGGCAAATCGGGTTGTTCTGCGTGGGAGTTTTCTTGGTCA
Source organism: Chloroflexota bacterium (assembly GCA_003513015.1). Taxonomy (GTDB): domain Bacteria; phylum Chloroflexota; class Anaerolineae; order Anaerolineales; family UBA11858; genus UBA11858. The sequence goes on along the minus strand of DOTA01000517.1, from coordinate 6,001 downwards.
TGTTGCTACTTCCAACCCTGCGGGCCTCTCAAGATACCATTTTGACCTACAAACAAACGCAAGGGCGAGTCGCTCTCGCGCCCTTCTGGCAGCGTGCCTGGCTAGACGTACTGCTATTTATTCCAGCAGCTTATGGGGCCTATCTTCTGCGACAACAAGGAAACTTGAGTATCACCAGTGGAGCCAGCGCCAATCCCTTCCAAAATCCGCTGCTCTTTTTGGTGCCCTCGCTGGGGATTTTGGCAGTAGCCTTATTTTCTTTGCGTTTCGTGGGGCCGATCATGGCCCTCATTGAAAAAATCAGCGACTTAGGCACGGGAGTCAGTTTGCTGATGGCTGCCCGGCACATTGCGCGCGCCGCGGCCAACTATCATACTCCCCTCCTGATTTTGACACTCACCATGAGCTTGTACGCTTACACAGCCTCGCTCTCGGCCACGCTCGATCAAGCCGTGGTTGACCAGGCTTACTACCGCGTGGGTGCAGATGCCCGTTTCTTCGATCCGGGTGTCTCCAGCACATCGGGCGGGAGTACCTGGTGGGATTTCTTCCCGGTCAATGAATATACGCAATCTCCTAAGATCCAAAATGCCGCTCGTTTAGGGCGCTACGCCGCACACATTTCCGTGGGACGCATCGAAGCAGATGCCCTCTTTTTAGGCATCGACCGCCTGGAATTCCCCCAAGCCGTTTTCTGGCGAGATGATTTTTCCAGCCAAAACCTGGGCAGCCTGATGAATGCCCTGAGCACGGATCCGGCCAATATTTTGGTGAACCGAGAATTTTTACAAACAGGCGGATTTAAAATTGGCGAAAGCCTCTTCACCACCGTTAAAACCTACGACCGCTTCAACGATCTCACCCTAAAAATTGTGGGGACATTTGATTACTTCCCCACCTGGTTTCCGGCACAGGGGCCGGTCATCGTTGGCAATCTCGAAAATCTTTTCGAAGCCGCGGGGGGTGCGGTGCCTTATTATGTTTTACTGCAAACCGCGCAGGGTACGGATCCCAACCAACCCTCCGCAACTGATCTGCGCGCCCTGGATGGCCGCGTCCGTCCTGTGGATTGGGAAACCGCGGCTCAATATATCCAAGAAGCTCAAAATACACCCGAACGCCAGGGATTGCTAGGCTTTCTCTTTCTGGGATTTGCCACAACTGTTCTGCTGACCGTGCTGGCTTTCTTACTCCATCTGATCTTCACTTTTCAGCAGCGTTCCGTGGAGTTTGGTGTTCTGCGGGCCGCGGGATTATCCATCCGGCAGATGATCGCCAATCTGATTTGGGAATTCACTTTTTTGATTTTCCTGGGCAGCAGTATTGGCACAGGTTTAGGAATTTTAGCCAGCAAAGTTTACATTCCCTACATGCAGGTGGGTGCCGAAACCACAGAACTAATCCCACCTTTCCAGGTATTGATTCCCTGGGTAACGATCACCCAAATCTACTGGTTGTTTGGCATCTTGATTGGAATTTCACTGCTGGCCTCGATCGTTATGCTGCGCCGCCTGAAAATTTTCGAGGCCATTAAACTGGGTGAAACCGTTTAACCGCAAATCAGCAATCCCATAACCAAAATTCATTAAATTGGATGGCCGTCCCTTGTGGATAAGCCCCCGGATAAACCATACGATTGATGTGTCCCACGGCATGCAGGCCCAGGTGCAACGGTTCAATCGTAGAAAGCTCGCACCCCCCCACAGATTGCCAACGCTTGCCGCCGCTGCAAAAAGCCGAGAGCCAATTTCCGCAACGTTCCAACCGCAAATGAAATTTCCGCACCCTCAATTTGCCGCGGCCAAACACAAAATCGGTATTATTCATAAAGCCGCGCAGCAAAATTTCGTGCGCGCCACGGCCTCCAACCTCCAGGCAGAACCAGTATTTATCACTCAACCACACCAGCAAGCCGCCAATCGCCGGTTGATTTTTCGAGACAGATTGGCAGATCACCTGTAGGGTGAAATCCCCTTGTAGCGCGGAAGCACGCAAAAGCCTGGGCGTGCTGCGATTGATATGCCGCAGATTGCGTTCGTTCGCGGCTTGCAGAATCAAACCATTCTTCAAACGATAACTACAATCACCCGCTGGATCATTCCACACCCAATCCGAACTGAGAGAATCGCCCAATACTTCATGATGCACAGGTTCTTTCGATAACGGAGATAATTCTGCGGGAGTCAAATACCATTGTTTGAAGGGCGAACGTTGGACTTCGGGGTGCTCCTGACGATATTTTTCCACAAAACTTATAAATTGATCGCCCTCATCAAAAGATTGATCCAATCCGCTCAACACTTCGACAGCCTGATAAGGGTTTTGAAAAAGATTCGTTGGCGAATCTTGGAGCGCTTTACTGAAAGCATCCAAGGCTGTTTCTTTTTGATCCTGGGCCAGATAAACCCGCCCCACACCACTCAAAGCCCACTCTGCATTCAAGTAGGGAATTTCCCGAACAATTCCACCGGCTTTATTAAACGAAGTCAGGGCTTCATCCCACTTCCCGCGGCAGAGAAGCGTTTGCCCTTTGTACCAGTAACCCACCGCATAATCAGCCTCATTGGCAAACACCGCCGCGGTTTCGAGAGCCTGATCAAAACAAGCATCCGCTTCTTCGATTTGCCCTTGCTGCAAATAGCTGATTCCGAGGCTCTTCCAGGCCCGGCTGGCATGTTTTGCATCGCCAATCTGTGTAAATTTTTCAATGGCCGTGCGATGCATAGCAACCGCGGCTTTGGGGTTCCCTTCTTGAAAGGTGAACACGCCCATATATTCGTAATATTCACCCAAGGCCCTAAGATCGTGAAACTCCTCGGCTTTTTGACGGAAAATCTCCAGCCAGCGCCGCGCTTCGGGAAGATTCTTCAAGGTATAAGCATACAGCGCGATGATATGATCAAAAGCGGGGCGCAACTCTTCAGAATAGGGTAAGCGTTGGATGAACCCCGCCGTGCGCAGGGTGAAATCAATGAATTTATCGTGATCCCCTAATTGAGAACAACCAATCGCCACCAGTTGATTCATCAGCGCTGCCTCGCTTGATTCGTTTTGATCCCCTAAGAGAGACAGCCCCTCTTCCCCCAATCGAATTGGCTCTTCAAATGAATTCTGCCAGAAGAGCACATCGCCCAACCAATAGAACAAGCGTGTCAATGCCTCGACAGGCAACTTCATATCACGCCCAATCGCAATCGCCTGCCGAAAGTGCTGTTCGGCCTGCTGCACCGCGCCAACCCCAAACTGGATTTGCCCCAAACCGCGCAAAGCATCTAATTTCCATTCTTCCAGGAGTTTGCCTTGCGGCATGCACTCACCTTCCCCGGCTTGCTCCAGCAGGGCTAGCGCTTGCTCGTAAGCCTGAATGGCCTCCACATTGGCATGAATTCGCTGGGCTTCTTGCGCCGCCAACATCGTATGAAAAAGTTCTCTCTGGCAATCACCCGCCTGATGGAAATGGTAAGCTATCAGCCCATGATACTGTTTTAAAACATCATCGCGCACCATTTGCTCCAGAAATTCAGCCACGGCCATGTGCAATTCGACCCGCTGCGAACTCAAGATACCTTCATAAGCCGCCTCGCGGATCAGGGTAGAGTTGAAGGCATATTCTCGCCCCAAATCCGGCAATTGCCCGCGTTCGGTGATGAACTGCGCCCGCTGCATGGCAGTCAATTGCGGTCGCAAATTTCCTCCGTTGCCAGAGAGCAATTCCAGGATGTTGAACCAGAAAATGGGACCGATAACCGCGGCCAGTTGCAGGACTCGCCGTTCCCCAGGGGATAAACTATCAATGCGGGCCAGCAATAAACCCTTGAGTGAATCCGGCAAAGTGAAAGGCACTTCATCCTCCAGGGTATGCCACACCCCCGAGACTGCATCGCGCACCAGGAGACCCTGATCGACCAGCGAATGAATCAACTCCGTCAGGTAATAGGGGTTTCCATTAGATTTTTCGAGAATTTGAGCGCGGGCTTGCTCTGAAAGGGCCTGTGCGCCAATCATTTGCTCGATCAAATTGCTGCTTTCGGTTTCCGTCAGGGAACATNNCAGGGAACATAGTTCCAGCGAAATCAGCCGATGATTGTATTCCGTTTCCACATAGTGTTTGAAGTTCCAAACCGGGGTAGTGCGTTCCGGGCGATAGACCACCACAAACAATATTTTTTCGGTTAAACATAACGGCAGGCAATATTTCAGCAATGCCAGCGAGGCTTCATCGGCCCAGTGCGCCTCGGTAAAAACGAGCACCAGAGGTTCTCGTTGCGCCATAATCTCTAACCAACTGCGCACCGCCCAGAAGAATTGACGACGTAGCCCTTCGGCATCGACCTGCCGGACTTGATCGGCGTAAATTTGCTCGATGGGAAGGTTGAGAAAAGCTCCCAGGTAAGGGTAATATTCGGTATATTGATCACCCCAAAATTCCAGGGCTTTTCGCCGCAGGCGGTCCAGGGCCTCTTCCTGCGAAACCCAGTGCCCCAATCCCAACCAGCGCTGCCACATATCCACCCACATCGAGTTGGGTAAAGTTTGACCGTAAGAGCGGCAGCGGCCTTGCAGCCAGGTAACGTGCTGATTTTCCTCCCGTAAGAGCGCTTCCGCTCGCTCAACGCGCTGGCGGGCCTCGAAAATCAGGCGCGATTTCCCCATGCCGGCCTCGCCGCTGATCAGCATCACCCCGCCTTTACCTGCGCGCAAACCTGTGATGCTGCCCTCAATGGCTTTTAAATCGACATCTCGGCCTACCATTAGTGTGGATAAACCGTGGGCCTGCAAACGGTATTGCTGCTCAATTTCGAAAAACGGGTTGAGTGGACGATAAACAGCAACCGCATAACTCAAGCCCCGAATTGTAATTTCCCCCAGAGTTTCCCAGTTGAAGCGCTCTGCAACCAAGCGATAGGTGCTATTGCTGACCAAAACCGTGCCCGGCTCGGCAGCGGATTCCAGGCGGGCAGCCAGGGTAACGGCCTCGCCCATCGTGGTATCTTCGCTATGCTGCGCCTGGTTACCGATGCTAGCCGTGATCACTTCGCCGGTATTAATGCCCACCCGCACCAGCAGCTCGATGCCATATCTTTCGGCCAGTTCGATGGCATAGGTTTTGAGATTATTTTGCAGCACCAAGGCCGCCAACAACGCCCGCTCGGGATCATCTTCGTGAGCAGAACGTGCCCCAAAGAAAGCGACCAATCCATCCCCGCGGAACTGGTCAACTGCTCCGCCAAAACCGTAGATGGCCGCGCCCATAATTTGCAGCACCCGATTCATCACCGTGACCCAAGCTTCGCTGCCAATCTGCTCCAAAATGACCGTGGAACCCTTTACATCGGCAATCAACACCGTGGCCTGGCGGCGCTCGCCACTCAAAGGTATGGCGAGGGATTCGGTGGAAGGTCCCTGTAGTTTTGCGGCTCCCGGGGAAGCTAATTGATCTGCTCCAGGTTGTGAACCCAGGGAGTCAAAAGCCAAGCCACAATGCCCGCAAAAACGGTAATTTAATGGGGAGGGCTGCTCACAATTCGGGCAAATCTGGCTCAGGTTGGCCCCACACATCCCACAAAACAGCATCATGGAGGGGCTATCGAAGTTGCAATTCGGACATTTCATAACACCATTATACTTTGATCAGCTCTCCTAGTCGGCATTCCGAGCCTCAAAATCCATCCCGTGAGCGAATCACCTGCGCCTTGCGTATAATAAATTAGTGAAAACCTCACCTACTCTCAAAATCAAACTCAATACAGGCCTCCTGCCCGTGATTTGCGCAATCGCCCTCCTCCTGGTGATCGTGGACGGCTACCGGGGCTGGGCGATTCTGCTGGTGGGCATGGGCGGAGTCTGGCTGTTCAGTTATCTTTGGGTGCGGGCCTTGGCTCAGGGTCTGCATTTAACCCGTGAGATGCGCTTTGGCTGGGCGCAGGTGGGCGACCGGCTCGAAGAGCGTTTCACTCTGATTAACCGCGCCCGCATTCCCGCCCTGTGGGTAGAAGTGATC
>DOTA01000163.1 GCA_003513015.1 Chloroflexota bacterium | reverse complement strand
ATCCAGGGTATGACTTGCACGCAAAATGCCAACTGCACAACCGGCGCCGAAGTGGTCTCGTGCTGGTGGGATGCCGGGCACGATTGGCCCGTGATGGGCAGCAACCAATTTGGTAACGAGATGATTTGGGATTTCTTCAGCAAAAATGCCAAAAATGAGTAGCAGAAAAGGAAATTAACGGTGAAAATTTCAGTGTGCGGTCATATAAAATGGCGGCAGCTCTCCAAAATTCTGATATGGGTATCGCTGATTTTTTTGATGGGATGCGCTTCTCAGGGAGAATCCAAAATGACAGATTCTATGGATCCCACAACTATCCCCACNNGATGGCTCGCGGGAAAAGATCGTCCAACTGCTGTTCGATCAGCAAGCGGGCATCGGGCTATCGATCTACCGCTACAATATCGGCGGCGGCGATGGCGAGCGCATCCCCGATGCCTGGCGGCGTGCCGAAACCTTTGAAGTGGCCCAGGGTGAGTATGATTGGAGCCGCGACGCCAACGCCATCTGGGTTTTGAAGGCTGCCCAACAGGCCGGGGTGGAGCGCTTTGTGGCCTTTGCCAACACGCCTCCGGCACGGATGACTATTTCGGGCCGCACAAACGCCGATCCCGAGCAACTTTCGAACCTCCGCCCGGAAATGTATTCGCAGTTTGCCCAATATCTGGTGGATGTGGTGCGACATTTGCAGGAAGATGAGGGCATCCCGATTGGTTGGCTCAGCCCGATCAACGAACCGCAATGGGATTGGGTCGTCAATGGCGGGCAAGAAGGCTGCCACTACGAACCTGAGGAAGCTGCCGCCATGACCAAAGAACTGATCCGGGTAGTGCAGGAAAACAAATTTGATGTGAAAATTTCAGTGTTTGAAGCGGGCGAGTGGTGGAAAACATCTAAAGCCTATCTCGACCCGCTTTTGAGCGATCCCGAAATTGCCCCGTATCTCGATCATCTGGCGGTACATTCCTATTGGTCAGATAGCCAGGATAAGGAGCGCCTGATCGCTTACCTCGATAAAAATTATCCTGGCATCCCCGTGGAAATGACCGAGTGGACGCAGATGGAACAGGGGCGCAATATCCGAATAGATTCGGCCTTGGTACTGGCGAACACCATCCACGAGGATTTGACCATCGGCCGGGCGATCTCGTGGCAGTATTGGGTGGCAGTTTCCAAATATAATTTCCACGATGGTTTGATTTATGTGTCGCTCAACGATCATGAAATCACTGAAACCAAACGCTTGTGGGCCATGGGCAACTATAGCCGCTACATCCGCCCCGAATATCAGCGGGTCGGTGTTGAGAGCAGCCTGCCATGGATGAAAACTACGGCCTTTGTCTCGCCGGATGGTGCACAGCTTGTGGTGGTTGTGATCAATAACAAAGATACCGCGGCCACGCTCAACTTGAGCGGAATCCCCTCAGAATTCCGGCAGATGTCGGCTTATCAAACTTCTGCGGAACTGGATTTGGCCGAAATCTTTTTGGGAGAATCTCCCCAAACCTTCACTTTTGCCCCCGAGAGTGTCACCACGCTAGTTTACCAAAAGTGAGTTTTCAGGTACTCTTAAGGGTAGGTCAACCCTGAAGGAGAAAAAATCATGAAAAAACCGAAATATTTCATCGCTTGTGTGATGCTGATTTTGTTCGTAATTGGGATTTCTGGTTGCGGTGCGGATGACCCTCCTGCTGAACCCGTGACAATTTCTTTTGTGGTTCGAGATTACGAAGCTGATTATTTTGCGCCGCTGGTTGAAGAGTTTATGGCGGCTAATCCTGAAATCACGGTGGAAATTACCTCACCCCAGGGGAATAATTTCCAGGCCTATGCCCAATCCTATGCTCAGGCTGATGTGGCGGGTGTCGACCTTTTTACGTTCTCGCAATTTCAATCTCAGGGAAATTTTCTCGATCTCACGCCTCTGATCGAGCAAGATAAAGAATTTGACTTCTCCGATTTCTTCCCTGGCACGGTTGATTTATTTTCCGCTGAAGATAAAATTTGGGCTATTCCTTCTGGGGTCGATACCTACGTGATGTATTACAACAAAACCTTATTCGATCAGAATGGCCTGGAATACCCATCCAGTGGATGGACCTGGGATGATATGTTTACCGCCGCGTATGCTATTCGGAATGGAGGCAGCGGCGACCAGTATGGTTACGCCGTTCCCGAGGGGTACGAAGACTTAAACGCCATGATTCTGATGACTCAACATGGTGGACAGTTGTTCAATGATTTAAGTAATCCTAGCGAGGTAACTTTCAACCATCCTTTGAACGTAGAAGCCATGCAGTGGTATCAGGATTTGTACTACGATTACAACGTGGCCCCCACACCCGATCAGGCCAGTGCATCCTTTGGTTTTGGCGATCAAATGATCTATCGCGGTGTTTTGCAGGGCGATGTGGGCATTTGGCCGGGCAATTTCTCCGATCACGGCGGGTACACCTGGCCGGTGGATTGGGCCAATCTCAAGTGGGGGATCGTAGCCTTGCCCAGGGATGTCAATGCTGCCACTAGCGGATTGGGCACCGGCTTTGCCATATCTGCCCGAACTGAAAGCCCTGATGCGGCCTGGAAATGGGTGGCCTTCCTCTCGGAACAAATTCCTCAAAACCTGATTCCCGCCCGCCGCTCATTGGCTGAATCGAAAGAATTTCAAGATCGGGTCGGTGCAGAAGTGGCGGATGCCGCTTTGATATCCATGCAGAATGTGACCCTGATCTCCCCCGATTTGCTTCAATTTCAGGATGCACTGGAGAATTTCTCGCAGGCTGTTATCGACATTTCTCACGGCACTGCCTCTGCACAAGAAGCCCTTGATTGGGCGCAAGATCAAAGCCAATTGCCTTGAGCGGAACAAAGGAAATTTGAACGAAGTATGCGATTCGGGGTGCCTCATTTTTTATGCTCAAAAATGAATAATCAGAAGTTCTCCCAGCAAAACGGATAATTCCTTGTAGATTCGTTTACATTTCTTTCAAGCGTGTATAGCGTTGGTAGGCTTCACCCCAGGTGGAAACCTCTTGCGGCTCATAAGTTTCGACTTCAAACGAGTTGCAGACGATTTCCCGGCCTTCTGCCAGGGAGGCGATTTCACCCATAGCGATAGCCTGCACGAGAATATTGCCAATAGCGGTAGCCTCCACGGGGCCGGCAATCACCGTGCGCCCGGTGGCGTTGGCCGCGAATTGGTTGAGCAACTTGTTTTGCGCGCCGCCGCCAATGATGTGGATCACGGGATGCTTTTTGCCGGTGAGATGATCGATTTGTTCGGCCACCCAGCGATATTCCAGGGCCAGGCTCTCCAGGGAGCAGCGCAAAATTGCCCCTTTCTCTGTCGGCACGATCTGGCCGGTTTCCTGGCAATAAGTTTGGATGGCGACAACCATATCTTCAGGGGCCAGAAAGCGATTATTGCCGGGATCCACCAAAGGGCCAAAAGCGGGAGCGGCCGCGGCCATTTGGGTTAAATCCACATAGCTATATTTTGTGCCTTGGCTAGCCCACTGGCGACGGCATTCTTGTACCATCCACAAACCGACAATATTTTTGAGAAACCGGATTTTGCCGCCTACACCGCCCTCATTGGTCATGTTGGCGGCCAGGCTTTCGACGTTAATCAACGGTTCAGCCAGCTCCACGCCAATCAACGACCAGGTGCCGGAACTCAGGTAAATATAATCATCGGTCGAAGCTGGGACTGCCGCCACGGCGCTGGCGGTATCGTGTCCGGCGCTGGCGACCACAGAAATCTCAGCTAACCCTAATTCTGCTGCGATCGAGGGGCGCAGATTCCCTAACACACTCGCGGGAGGCACAATCTGGCCAAAAATTTGTGTGGGAATACCCAAGGCGGCCAACAATTCCAACGCCCAATTTTTGGTGACCGGGTTAAAACACTGGGTGGTGGTAGCATTCGAAAATTCATTGAATTTAACGCCGGTTAAAAAGAAATTGAATAAATCCGGCATGGTGAGAAAGGTTCTGGCGATGGATAAAGCCGGATCGTTTGCCTGAACCATGGCAAA
>DOTA01000165.1 GCA_003513015.1 Chloroflexota bacterium | reverse complement strand
ATCTTGCCGCCCATGGATGTGCATAATCGAGATTTGCGTATCACTCTCCGGCGCGCAGTTAAAGCCGCGCGCTAAAGTGCCCGAAACCGGCGCGATAGCGGCGAAGCGATCGGCCAGATCGCAGCCCAGGCGATGCACAAACATGCCGCCATTGCTCATCCCCAAGGCATAAACGCGGCTGCGATCGATGCACAAGTTGGCTTCAAGATCATCCAAAATTTGCTCGATGAAGGCCAGATCATCGTGACAAGTGCACCAATTGCAAGGGGTGGGCTCGCCGCATTCCGGGGGAAAATCGTACACGTAGGCGTCCGCGGAACAGATTGGTCCTTCGGGGCCGGGGGAAGCATTACAGGTGAGATCATTCCAAGAGGTGATGCGGCCTGATGTGCCCAAAAACGAGGTAGCATCGGGGTAGGCGATGATGAAGCCGTATTCGTCGGCTTGCGCATCCATACCGATGCCATATTCCCAGTTGATGGCATTATCGGTGTAGCCGTGAAAAGATAGAATCAGGCTGATGGGGGTATTGGGATCGTACCCCGCGGGCAGATACAGGGAATATTCACGTTGCAAATCACCGACCTGCATTTTGATATTTCCCGCTACACCCGGTGTGGTCAGTGGCTCTTTGCCGCAGCCTGCACTCGGGCCAGTGCCGGTATCGGTTTGAGAGGTCGTGCAAGCGGCCAAAAACAGACCTGAAATCAATACCAAATAAATCGATTGTTTGAAAGAAATACGCTTCATTGTGTATGCCCGTTAGTAAGTTCCAAATTCCCGGCAGGCTTCCACAAAAGCCAGCACGTTTTCCCAAGAAACATCCGGCTCGACCACATGCGTAGGCGCGAGAAAAAGCCCACCGCCCGCACCTACGGTTTCGACCATCTTTTTCACGGCGGCGCGCACATCATCCGGTGAGCCGTGCGGCATCGTCGTTTGCGTACCAATGGTACCGGAGAACGAGAGCCGGTCGCCGTACTCTTTTTTGATCTCGACTGGGTCCATGCACTCGGGCTGGATGGGGTTAAGAATATCCACGCCAACCTCGATTAACTCCGGGATGACGGCGCGGCAGTCGCCATCGGTGTGGTACTGCACCAAAATATCCGGTTTCACTTCACGGGCCGCGGCGATCACTGCCGCCAGGCGCGGTTTGAACCACTTGCGCCACATGCGCGGGCTCATCAGCATGCCGGTTTGCATCGAAATATCATCTCCCAGAGCCAACACATCCACGCCCAGTTGAGCAAATTTACGGGCCTGATAAACGCGTAAATCGGTGATGCGATCCAAAAGGGCGATGGCCATGTCTGGGTTTTGCAGCATGTCAGCCATCAAATCTTCCATGCCGCGCAGGTACCAACTGATCTCAAAGATGGTCATTTCTAGCCCGGCACCCACGGCATACCCCTGGCCCTGATACTCGGCAACATCCTGCGCAATCGGCTGCCAGCATTCAGGGCGGCTGAAATCTGGCAGTGGATAGGTAAGAATTTCATCCACGGTTTGGGCGTTGACCAGGGGCTTGACCATCTTCGAAAAATGAAACATCGACCCTGGCACATTGGCGATACCCCACTCGTCAATCCAGGTGCCCTCGGGCAAATTGTCCGGCAAATAGGAGGCGTAATCGGCCTTTTGAGTGGGGCTGCGAAAATACGTCCAACGCGCCTCGAAATTCCAATATTCAGCCGGGTTTTCAGCGCCGGTTTTCTCGACGAACAATTCGTACATCGGGGGCGTGAAGCTCAAACCAAAGGGCACGCGTTCCGGGTTTTGACGGCGCATGGCGGCGAGGACATTTTCTCGGGGGTTCATAGGACTTTCCTTCTGATATTTTTAGTTTGAAATGGTTCGACCGCAGGTAACCGATCGCGGACGGCGGTCTGTTGTCTGCGGTCGAACGTTAGTCCCGCACCGGCAGGCCGCTGGGCACGCTGGTGGGAATATCGCCGCTTAAATCAAGGGCACTCGGTGAAGTCAGGGCTTGCAGAAAGGCGATCAAATCGGCAATTTGGGTATCGGAAAGCTCGATGGGCGCGGCGATGAGGGGATCCAGATTTTCAAGAATGGCCTGGATGGTGGCTTCATCCACCATGCAGGTTTCCGCCAACTCGGGAGAAAGATGCCCAGGACTGTAATTTTGGAGGGCTGCCGTGGGATTGAGATGGTGCCGCACCACAGATTCTAGATCGGCATAGGCCCCATTGTGCATGTAGGGACTGGTGAGGGCCACATTGCGCAGCGGTGGTGTGCGAAAGGCAAACCGGTCTTCCTGGTTGTTGGTCACCAGCCAGCGCCCATCATCGAGCGGCTTGCTTTTCCCTTTGCCAGGCCCAAGCTGTGGCACGCCGATATTGTGGTACTGCTGGTCCGTGAGCAAATTTGTGCTGTGGCAGAGGCTACAGCGCGCTTCGCCGTAAAAGAGCAACGCGCCGCGCTTGGCCGCATTCGAGAGGGTGCTGTCATCTCCAGCGAGATATAAATCCCAGGGGCTGTCAGCCAAAGTCCAGGTGGTAGCTTCGTAGGCTGCGATGGCATTGGCGGCATGCTCAAAACCGAGATCATCGGGGGGCACATAGGGATAGGCCGCCCGAAAGAGTTCTACGTAACCAGGAATTGCCATTAAGCGCACCATCAGCGCCTCCCACACCGCCACGGGGTCATTCTCGGGGAGGGCGGCCAATTCATTATCCGTGTTGACCGCGTCCGCGGGTTTGCCGCGCATCTCATCGATGGAGGTGACGGGGAACATGGCCTGCACGGCCAGCACGTTCTCCAAACCGTGGGGCAGCATCATGCCTGCCGGGTTCGTGTAACCCGCCTCGGGCGAGCCGGAGATGCGGCCATCCCAAAACATGGTGATCCATTCCGGTGCGCCGCGGTTGAAAATTTCGGGGGAGTTGCGGGGTATAAATTCTCTTCCCTCACCCATCTGGCGCGCGGTTCCCAGGCCGTGGCCGCCCACGCCAATGGGCAGCGAAAGCCCGTCGCTGGTGTGCATCAGGGGATGGTGGCAAGTGGCGCAGGATGTGTCGCGGTTGCCGCTGAGTTCTTTATCGAAAAACAAGGCTTTACCGAGAGCGATCTTCTCCGAGCTGGCGGGTGGGCCGGGTGCCAGGGAGGTGTAGGTGATCCCGGCTTCAGCCAGCCGGGCGCGCAGATCAGCATCCAGCGATTGAGGGGTATTCGCCGAATGGCAGCCCAGCAAGAGCGCGGCTAAAGCCAAAATATTCAAAATCAGGGTTTTGCGATTTCTCATCTTTGGTTCCATCTTTCTAAACACGAAGGGCACAAAGTACACATAGTTTTTCTTTGTGAATCTTTGTGTCTTCGTGGTGAAATGACATTCATCGCGTGATTTTTACCAGAGTTTGGGGTTCTAGCTGATCGATTTTCGAAACCTGCCCATCGGGCCAGATGACCGTCAGGCTGCGCAGTTCAACACCCGCGGGGAAGCCGAAATGCAGGCGGTAGGGATCGCCCGACAAGTAGCCGCCTGAAGCGCGCAGATCGCGGGTCAGGGTGCCCAGGCTGGTCTGCAAGCGAACTTGTGCGCCTACGGCGCGGGGGTTTTGAGAATCTCGCCAGTTGAGTTCAACTTCCAGCGCTTTGCCGCCGCAGAGTTGATTTTCGTAGAGCATGGCCGCGCCGCGCAGGTTGTTGACCACAATATCGAGATCGCCATCGGCATCCAGATCAGCCATAACCATGCC
>DOTA01000342.1 GCA_003513015.1 Chloroflexota bacterium | reverse complement strand
TCCGGTGAGGGTGCGCAAAATAGGAATGCCCAGCGCTGCCAGCCTGCGGGCCAGCCAGCGCTCTTCGCCAGCGCGCACCGTGGAGGCCGGACGGGCCAGCAGCGCGCCTGCGGGGGTCATCCAAAACAGGTCAGCGCAGCAGATCAGGTTGGGCGGCGGGGTTCCCTCGGGATCAACATAATGGACGGTGATCCCCGCAGTTTTTCTCAGTATATCAAACCCGTGCAGGATATGGTTAGTGGTAAACTTTAGGCATGGAAGGCATCTTTTTTTATATTTTTTTGCTACTGTTTTTAGCGACTTTGATCTTTGGGTTTGTTGGAGTATTTACCTGGTCGCGACGCTCCGTGCCAGAGGCCAGGATGCTGGCTTATCTGATGGCGGCCCTGCTGATTTGGACGGGGGGAGAGTTGCTAGGTTTGTTGGCTGGGGATGTTGAGAACATCATTTTGCTGGGGAAAATCCGGTACTTGGGGGTTATGAGTGCGCCGGTTTTATGGTTGTTGTTCGTGATTTATTTTTCTGGCCATGGGGTTTGGGTAACCTGGCGGCGCGTAGGCTGGTTAATTGTGCTGCCTGCGCTGGGCTTGCTATTCAATTGGACGATGGAAATACAAACCTGGTACTACCGATCCGTGATTGTTTCTCATGCGGGGCCGCTGCATATTTTGGCGCTGGAACCAGGATGGCTGTATTGGGTGAATTTGTTGTATTTGTACGGGCTGATGCTCGCCAGCTTGATTATTTTGTTCCGCATGTTTATGGTTGTGCCGCATGCTTATCGTAAGCGGATTGCGGTGGTGTTTTTCAGTGCGTTGGTGCCTTTTTTGTGGAATGTTCTTTATAATTTCGATTTCGTATGGCAATCCGGAATTGATATAACACCGTTTTTTTTCTCTTTGGCCGCGCTGGTGATTTCTTGGAGTTTGTTTCACAACCGTTTTTCGGGGATTGCTCCGATTGCCCGTGATTTGGTGATTGAAAATATGAGTGATGGGATGATGGTTGTGGATACCTCCCGCCGGATTGTCGATATCAACCCGGCGATGGTGAAATTTGCGAATCTTCCAGCGGCGGAACTTATTGGATATCCTGTAGATCGGGTTTTTCAGCATCGCAAGGATTTGGTAGCGCAGTTCCAAGGTAAAACAAAAGTGGAAACGGGTTTTACCGTTGAACGCGATGGCCAGCAGATTGATTTCGAGTTGCGAATTTCAGTCATTTTTACAAATCAGAAAAAGATGGTTGGTCGTTTGATTGAACTACGTGATGTGAGCGGGCGGCGTGCAAAAACCCAGGAATTAGAGTGTTATGTTCAGCAAAACGCCAGCTTGCTGGCAGATGAGTTGGAACAGCGTCAATTGGCCGAAAGTTTGCTCAAGACCATGATGATTCTCAGCAGCAGTTTAGATCGAAATGAAATCGTGATCGAAATTTTGGATCAACTGCGTAAGGTCATTCCGTATCACAGTGCGGCACTGTATTTGTTGAATGGCAACAAATTGCAATTGGAGCGCGTGGTAGGCCCAGAGAAAATCGATGGCAAATCATATACCACGCCGCGCCGGCAGGATCAAATTCAAAAGATTTTCCATTTACGCAAGGCGGAAGTCTTTATCAGTGCTTATTCAAACCAGCCGAATGAACGCGGCGATCCGGTTTACAGTTCGATGGCAGCTCCCCTGGTGGTGGGGCAGGAGGCTCTGGGCGTTTTGACGATCGACCGTTTTGAATCAGTCCCCTTTACCCAAGAGAATGCCGAAATCTTACAAGCTTTTACCAATCAGGCTGCGATTGCGATCAAGAACGCCGAATATTATCAGCAGGCTGCTCAAACTGCCATCTTAGAGGAGCGCAACCGCCTGGCACAAGAATTGCACGATGCCGTGAACCAGACTCTATTCACGGCGAGTATTATGGCAGAGGCCTTACCGCAAATTTGGGAGCGCAATCCCGAGCAAGGCAAGCAAGGCTTACTAGAAATTCGCCAGTTGACGCGGGCAGCCTTATCTGAAATGCGCACGCTTTTGATGGAACTACACCCTCAACGCATCACTGAAAAAACTTTGGGCACTTTGTTGGATCACTTGACGCACTCGGTTTCTAATCGGCTCCGGATTCCCATCGAATTGGAGGTTGTTCAGGATGTGATTTTAATGCCAGAGGTTCAGTTAGCTTTTTATCGGATTGCGCAGGAGTCCCTCAATAACATTATGAAACATGCCAGTGCCACCCAGGCCTGGGTTGTTCTGGACGCTCAGGCCAACCGAGCCTCTCTTCTCGTTCGGGATGATGGCGAGGGCTTTGAGATGGGTAACTCTCAACCGGAAAATATGGGGTTGGGGATCATGCGAGCACGCGCCGAAAAAATTGGTGCTCAGTTTAATATTCAAAGCCAGCTCAATCATGGAACCGAAATTCGATTGACCTGGGAGAATGGGGAGGCAGGGCTTGATGAATGATCCGAATGTGATACGCGTGCTGGTGGTGGATGATCATACGGTAGTCCGCAGAGGTCTCATTTTTGTGATGCAAAATTATGAGGATATTCAAGTGGTTGGCGAGGCCGGTTCCATTGAAGAAGCTGTCCGGCAGAGCGAAAGTTTGGCTCCCAACGTAGTGTTAATGGATATAAAAATGGTTGGCGGGCGCGATGGCATCCTCGCAACGCAAATTATTCACGGGCGCTTCCCCGAGATTCGGGTGTTGATCTTGTCAAGTTTTTACGAACCTGAACTGGTGACGCAGGCTATGCAGGCCGGAGCGAAGGGTTATTTGCTCAAAGATATTTCCACAGATGAATTGGCGCGGGCTATTCGCTTGGCGAATGCGGGTAAGTTGNNAGAGATTTAACCGGGCGGCAAATCGAGGTTTTGAGTCTATTAGTGGAAGGTTTGACCAATTCGGAGATCGCGGAGCGGTTAAATATCACAACCTATACGGCGCGACACCATGTTAGTGAAATTTTGAGCAGACTTCAGGCCAGTAATCGCGCCGAAGCGGCGGCTATTGCCGTCAAAAAAGGGTTAATCAAAAGATAACTGTAACTTCTTAGCCCAGAATTACTTTGTAGCCTGCCGAATGATGCAGCGGGGCTTATTTTCGCACAACTTTAACTAAGTTCAGTTTGCTCTATGCTTAAAGGCTGAGCAGTTACAGATCCCTGTACATTTGTACAGGGATAGCACTATACAAACGAGCGCGCATAAACAGGTCATTGGCCCGATGACCTGTTTTGTTTTCTCCTATAAAATAGAGCATACCTGGGACTTGGGTACTGTTTGGGTAGTTGAACAAGTAAAGAAGAAGGTTTTAGCCTCGATGCAGATCAGCGTATGAAAAAGAAAATCATCATTGCCTCACACGATGACCGTTTGCGTCAGGCCCTGGAATTTCTATTTGCCGCGGAATCAGATGTACAAATCTCCGGTAGCAGTAGCAATTTGAAGGGCTTGTTAGCTTTAACCCAGGCCACGCTGCCAGATTTGGTGCTGCTCGATTGGGATTTGTCGGATTCATCTGCCCCTGGGGTAGTTGCTGATTTGAAACAAATCAACCCGGCCATGAAGACCATTGTCTTCTGTACGCTTGCCATGGCTCCTAAAATCCAAGCTACGGGTGCGGATGAGTTTATTACCAAAGGCAGCCAGCCTGATGCGATCCTCAAGAAATTCCACTCATTATTTCAATTATCTGCCGCGTAAGCGTTTTTATATCGGAACCTGACAACTAAAGCAAAAGATTTTTCATCATCGCGATAGTTGGAAGTCAAATCATTTTTCATCCATAGGTAAAAGAAGGAGTAATGCAACATGAAAAAAACGATCTTGCAAAACAAAGGTTTTCGCTGGGGATTGCTCAGCCTTTTTGTGCTGGCGATTTTGATTGGTTCAGCAGTCTATTACCAATCGGCCCTGGCAGCCGCGGAACTCACTATCACCCCGATCACCTGGGATATTATCGGGCTGGACAGCAATGATGAGACTTCTGGTCCGAACCACTTCCCGGTGGGGGCGCGGGTATGTAACGTGGGTGATGTAGACGCCACGAATGTGACTTCGACATTTGTCTGGGACGATAACACCAATGCTGCTTATATTTACGAGCGCCCTTTATCTTTAACTGAATATACAGGCTCGAATGCCATAGCGACTCTAACATCGGATACTACGGATAATAAAAATTGTGTTGATTTTTATTATGAAGTCGAAGTCGACCGTAGTGATGCCGCTCGCGAGAAGAGCAGGTCTTATCATATTACTGCTTCGGCCACAGGTTTAAGCACGGTCAGCACCCCCACTCCTCGTAAACTCTTCGTGGAATATCTCATTTCGCAGCACCGCAATGCTACCGTGGATGTGCAACTTGACGGTGTTTCCGTCCCGGCAGGCGGCACCATGGCTCTGGTCGTGGGTGGCACCTATGATATCAAACTTGTGGCTGCCACGGCAACCCAGGGTTATAACCAGATCGAAAGTTTCATCAACTTTGCCAATACTATTTTCAAAATCAATAAAGTTTCAACCATATATTCTGCCTACCCTACGCCCCACACAGACCCGGATTGGTACCGACAATTGTATGCCGATGGCTGCACCTGGGATTCTGATCCCAACTCGCCTCTGTACCAATCTTGCTTGGGGACAGGCAAGTATGGTGGCGATGTGGCGATCACTTACAATATCACCATCATCGGGGGAGCGGGCCAAACCGAAGCCCTGAATAGTCTGATCTACGATTTCTCGGGCAGCAGTTTCCACTACAACGCGGATTATGCCGTGGGCGTGCGCTTTGCTGCCATCATCGATCCCACCACTGCTACCATCGCAAAGGCTTTTAGCCCCAGCGCGACCACGCCAGGCGGGGTTTCTACGCTGACCTTCACGTTGAGCAACCCTTACGGTGTGCCCCTGACGAACGCTAGCTTCGATGATACCTTCCCCACCAATCCCGGCAATATGGTTGTTGCCAACCCCGCGGTCTATTCCACCACGGGCTGTGGCACGCCCACCTTCGCGCCCGCAGCTGGAGCGCCCTCGATCTCTTTCTCGGGCGGCTCCATCCCGGCTAACGGAACCTGCGTGGTCAACGTGCAGGTGACCGTGCCAGCCGCGGGCGATTATCTGAACATCTCCGATAATCTGTTTATCGACGGTGCGGACACCGGCCATCATGCCGAAGATACCCTGACAGCTACCACCACTGCACCTCCCGCCTGTACGCCTGGTTTGGAATTAGCGCGATGGGAGTTCAATGGCACTTCGTTTGATCCCACGTTTGTTCCCAGCCGCGCAGGCTCAGCTACACAGTCTTATCAGGGTGCCGGAACAAGCGGTATCGCGATTGGCGGTAACCCAGCTAATTCATGGGGAGTTACCGGTGGCTGGGCTGCAACAAATACAGGATATCCGAATCCTGCTGCCCCCTATTTCCAATTTCAAGTGAATA
>DOTA01000315.1 GCA_003513015.1 Chloroflexota bacterium | reverse complement strand
GAATATCAGAAAGGCCAAAAAATTGGGGTCGAAGCTGAAATTCGAGGTCTGGGTGCTGAGATCCATTATGATTTCGAACGCCTGAATTCTTTTGTGATTTCGTTACCTCCCGAGGCTGTCGATCACCTGGTTAATAATCCAGGTGTGGTTTCGATTGAAACCGACCCGGTGCGAACCCTGGTGGGAGAACATCAACCGGCGACCCCAAATTTACTCACAGGCATTCTTGCCAAAAATACTCCGGATACCCAGGTGATCCCCTATGGCATTGATATGGTTCAAGCGAGGGATATTTGGGATGCGGATCGTAATGGCAAGATCGACCGCAAAGCGCCTACAGGGGAGGGCAGAATGGTCTGCATTATTGATACCGGGTTGTATGCCGAGCACGAAGATTTTGTGGGCGCGGATATTGTTGGCGGGTACTCTCAAACGAATGATGATTCAAACCTTTGGACTCTCGATGGCTATGGACACGGTACGCATGTAGCTGGCACCGTAAATGCGGTCAACAATAAATTGGGAGTTGTCGGCGTATCTCCGGGGAAAACATCCCTATTTATCATCAAGATTTTTGGCGATGATGGTTTGTGGGTTTCGAAGGCGCATGCTTCTGATTTGGTGGATGCGATTTATCGCTGTGCTGAGGCCGGCGCCAATATCACTAGCATGAGTTTGAGTGGCACACAATCCAACGAGCACGAACGCCGGGCTTTTCAGACCCTTTACGATCAGGGCATTTTGCATGTTGCTGCGGCCAGCAATGACGGCATTGAAGAATACCACTATCCGGCATCGTATGAATCAGTGATTTCGGTAGCCGCGATTGACAGCAATTACAAGGTTGCCGATTTTTCTCAATTCAACGATCAGGTCGAACTGGCTGCTCCCGGGGTAGGCGTGTTGAGTACCATCCCCTATGTGGATATCAGCACCATCGTGGTGGGCGAGGAACTCTTCTCAGGGTATCACGTTGAATATGCCGGGCGCGGAACAGCAACCGGGTCTCTGGTAGATGGTGGTTTGTGTACAACAACCGGGGATTGGACAGGTAAGGTGGTTTTGTGTTATCGCGGCGAGATTAGTTTTTACGAAAAAGTCATGAATGTGGAAAATTCGGGCGGTGTGGCAACGATAATCTACAATAATCTCGATGAAGATCTCTACGCAACCCTTGGCGATGGTAACTCGTCAGAAATCATTGCGATCAGCTTGAGTCAAGCACAGGGATTGAATTTGCTCAATTATGTCGGTGATGAAGCCACCGTCCATAGTGAGTATATTTGGCCCACCAGCGGTTATGAAGCTTGGGGTGGAACATCGATGGCCACTCCGCATGTTTCTGGCGTGGCTGCCCTGATTTGGAGCGCGAACCCCAATTGGACCAATGTGGAGATTCGAGATGCCCTGGCGGAAACTGCCCTCGATCTGGGTGATCCCGGAAGAGATGTTCATTATGGATTTGGTTTGGTTCAAGCTTTGAGTGCTTTAGAGTATTTGCAAGCCAACCATTAAATTGGCCCATTGGGTTGGCTGATCAAAAACTCGGTTTCTCCATGAAACCGAGTTTTTTTACGGGAAATATCTGGTAAAATAAGATACATATAGTCCGAATATATTTAGCCCAGAATCAAAAAAGGAAGGTTGAAATGCAGTACGATTTGGTGTTCGAAGGTGGGGGGGCCAAGGGGGCTGTTTTTGTGGGTGCCTTGCAAGCACTCGAAAATCGCCAGCATACCATTGGGCGAGTGGTGGGAACCTCAGCAGGTGCAATCACTGCCACATTTGTCGCAGCTGGGTATACTTCCCAGCAAATGGCTGAAGCGGTTAAAGAAAAACTACCCGATGGCAAGCCCCGCTTTTCCAGTTTCATGGATATTCCAGAAAGTTTCTCTGAAGATGAAATTGACAATAGCTTGAGCTACCTCCTGTTCAAAAGTGTTGACATTCCAAAAATCCCTGATTTTATCGAACGCCCTCTCGAACGCCTAATTTTTGATGTTTTGATGCAATCCCCGATCTATCGACATCTGTTTTCATTTGTGGAACAAGGAGGTTGGTATGTTGGCAATGCATTTTTAGCCTGGATGCGGGAAAAGCTGAATGATATCGATCCAGGGTTGGGGGATGCCTCTTTGGCAGAATTCCACAGCCGGACGGGAAAAGATNNCCGATTGTCCCATTGTTTGGGCGGTACGCATGTCTATGAGCGTGCCCTTTGCCTGGCAAGAAGTCCTCTGGAAAGCGGAATGGGGCAAATATTTTGGGAATGATATCTCTGGCCATCGCATTGTTGATGGCGGGCTGCTCTCGAATTTCCCGATTACCTACCTGGTTTCGGATGATGCGGAAGTTGTCGCGGCGATGGGAAAGCAACCAGAATCATCCCATGTGTTGGGATTCCTGATCGACGAAAGTCTCCCCGTTCCAGGATCCGATGTTGTTCAAGAAGCCTTTAAAATTCCGCCGCAACTCAGTCAAATTGACATCAAAGAGCTTGAATTTGTCCAGCGCATTTCGACAATGGTTGACACCCTGCTTTCCGGGCACGATCGCATCGCCATTGATGCCTATAAAGAATTCGTGGTGCGCCTGCCCGCCAAAAGCTACCAAACCATGGAATTTGATATGAGCGACGCCCGCATGGATGCTCTAATCGCCGCAGGTCGTGCTGCTACCCAAACCTATTTTGACAGTCACTAACATTGGACCTATAAAAAAACTCGGTTTCGTCCAGAAACCGAGTTTTTTTATAGGTGATGAAGAAAACTATCTGGATTGTTCAAAAAATCGCGCGTTAGACTCACATGCTCCAGTGATTCCCACCTGACATTTTTGAGGGGCGCGTGATCAAAAGAGAGAATCTCTGCCTCGGGGTAAGCCATCAAAATTGGGGAATGAGTTGCAATGATAAACTGCGCCTCGCGGGCCACCATCTCTTTGAGCAGTGAGAGAAATCCCAACTGTCGCAGGGGCGAGAGCGCCGCCTCCGGTTCGTCCAGCAGATACAACCCCCCGGGCACAAACCGCGCTTGAAACAGTTCGAGATAACTTTCCCCGTGAGAGTGCACATCCAGCCCCTCGCCATAACGCTGCTGCAAAGCATTCAATTCGCTGGCGTAGGGCATCTTCGCTAGCCCGCGGGCGTACGCAGAGCGTCCCTGGTATTCGTCATCNNGTTTTGACGCTCTCGCTGCCCACCGTGATCGATCCAACTGCCGCGGCGATGGATTCCATTACGGTGGACTTTCCGCTGCCATTCTCCCCCACGAAAAAAGTAACCGGGCTGGAAAATGCCAGCGTTTCCCAGCGTTGAATCACCGGAATATTAAAAGGGAACTCGTTTTGCGTTCCGAAATTACGGATTTCGATGGAACGGAGGTGAATCATATTTTTAATGGGTGGCAGTCATCTCAACGATGACTGTCACCACATGAGATTATTTTGCAGTAACACTCAGCTTGCCAATTTGCACATAGGGAAATAACCCTGAAATGTAGGAATCTGGGCCACTGACCCACTCTCGCTCCTGGCTGACGTTTTCGATATTTTTGAGCGCCTCAAAGGCGTTACCGGCCAACATCACATCTTTGACGCGGCCCGCCAGCTTACCATTCTCGATTTTATAGCCCAAAAACACATTAACTGAAAACTCGCCGTTGATGGGGTTGCCCTGGCCCAGGCCCAGAAAATCGTGCACCAGTAAACCTTTCTCGATTTTACCGACCATTTCCTCGAAGGACGAATCCCCAGGATTGAGCACCAGATTAGTCACGCTGCGCTGCGAACCATGCCCGGTGGGGTGCGTTCCTGCCCTGCCTGCTGTATCCAAATCATAGATGAAGTTTTTGAGCACGCCATTTTCAACGATGGACGTGATTTTACGGGGCACACCTTCGTCATCGATCGCGCTGGTTTTCGGTCCAAAATCAATAAAGGGATTATCAATCAGCGTAAAGCGGGGGTCAGCGATCTGCGAGCCGAGTTTATCTCTGAGCGGTGAGGCTCCCAGGAAAACGTTTTTTCCATCTATTGCTAACCCTAACGAGAGCAGCAAAGCAATCAGGCCACTTGGTGTGAAGATCACGGGCATTTCGCCTGACTCTATTGGCGTGATCACTTCTGCCATGCGGAAATATTCGATGGCGCGGGCGGCAATATCTTCGGTATCGATTTCGCGTTTCTTTTGACCGATACTGTGACCGGCAAACAAAATATCAGTTCCACGGGTAAGTTGCCCACCCGTACCAATACTAAAATTCGTGTGTTCGGTGGTATAGCTGGCGTTCTTTGAATTGGCATACTCGAACTTAGAAACATTCTTGTTGATACCAGCCCCCGCCAAAATTTCAGGGTTGTAGGATTTGATCATATCCATCATTTGCTGGCCCATCAGGATCATCTCCGGTTTTTCGAGGGGCAGCAGTGCTGGATCGAAAGTTTTTACATCTTTGAGTTCGTGCGGTTCGGGAAACTCGAAATGCGCCTGACTGCCAAATTCAGCAGCTTCCAGTGCGCGGGTCACAATCCCGTCAACATCGGTTGGATCGGTAGTGCTGGAGATCCCCACTTTCCCGTTGACGATCACTCTGAGTTGGATATCGGTACGCTGGGAGGATTCAGCCGATTTGAGTCTGTCATTCTCGAAATCAATTGCGCTGGTTTCTCGGGTCAACATTGTGGCCTGCGCGCCATCGGCTTTTTGCATCGCTTTTTGGATAATTTGCTCGACGATCATTGTTGGCCTCCTACAACACAATTCTGAATCCGGATGTGGGGACCGCCAATCCCTACGCGCAGGGGGTGCTGCCCGCCTTTACCGCAGCCGCCGGGGCCATTTGGCTCCCATTCTAAATCATCGCCAATCTTATCGATATTCATCAGGGTTTCAAACACATTTCCGGTGAGCGTTACATCGCGCACCAATTCAGCAACCTTACCATTGCGGATCATGTAGCCATAGGCCGCACTAAAGGTGAACATCTCCATGGCAGTTTGTCCGCCGATCGCGTCGATGGCATAAACGCCCAGATCGATATTTTTGATCATTTCTGCGAAGGTGGAATTGCCTTTATCAAGATAGGTATTCGTCATACGGACGACGGGTGGGTGCTGAAAGTGCACCGACCGGGCATTGCCAGTGGGGGCCTCCCCCATTTTGGCCGCGGTCTCCCGGGAGTGGAGCCGTCCAACCAGGATGCCATCTTTGATGAGATAATTTTTCTTTGTCGGCACACCCTCATAATCGTATTTGTGCGTCCCCAATCCTCCGGGGATGGATCCATCATCCAGGATATTCAGGTCATCTACGCCGAACTTTTTCCCCAAGACCATGATTTCCTGCATTTGTGGATTTTCGTAGACAAAATCAGCCTCTGATAAATGACCAAACGCTTCATGGGTAAAAACGCCGGTCATGATGGGGTTCGTGACTACGGTATATTTGCCACCCTTCACGGGGGGAGCAGCAAGCAATTCCACGGCTATGTCGGCAGCCTGAAGGGCCTGCTGTTCGAAATTTTCCACGGTTTGGTAGCCTTCTGCCCCGCCGCTGGATTTGAAAGCGCGTTGGACG
>DOTA01000033.1 GCA_003513015.1 Chloroflexota bacterium | reverse complement strand
TCATTTAAATAATCGGTCAACTTTTGGAATGTTGTCTGATAATCTCTGATCGTGTGCTCACTCAAGTGACCAGCACTAACGGCCAATAGATACCCCTCGACTGCTTTTGAAAAACTGATTGGACTTTTCATCCGTGCTTCCTCCGGTTACAAATATCCAGTTCCGATAATATCTGAGTTGTACAGATAATTTCGGAGTTACTTTTTTTGTATCCGGTTGGGCATAAAATGATGAAAAAGCCGTGCGGTATTCGGTTCGGATCAAATTCGCCCCTGCGCCAACCTGGTGCATCACGGTTCGTGTTTATTTCAAGCCGTGATGCATTTGGTTAGGCGTTTTAAATAAAAAGTGGGCGCAATTGGACTTGAACCAACGACCTCACGGATGTGAACCGTGCGCTCTGACCAGCTGAGCTATGCGCCCGAAGTGGCGAGATTATAGCAGATCGAATCTGCTTTGACAAGTAAATCGGTGTTCTCGAAAATCTTTCTGGACGAATCTTTTTCCTCGTGATAGAATTCCCGCGCTCCCGCCTGAGGCGGGAAAATTTGTGCCCACAAAGGGCAATCTCACACGTCTCCTGACCAAACCGGGCGTGCCGCAAGGGGAACATCGGATTGAAGCGGTTTCGGAATGGGAAGAAGGAGACGGAGGCATAACGCAAAGGAGTAATAAAATGCCTGTTGTTTCCATGAAAGACCTATTGGAAAGTGGTGTTCACTTTGGGCATCGGACCCACAAGTGGAACCCGCATATGAAACCTTACATCTTCACGGAGCGGAATAGTATCCATATTCTTGACTTGCAGAAGACGGTAAAGGCTCTAGAAGAGTCGTATGCTCTGGTTCGTGATACTGTAGCCCATGGCGGTACGATTCTATTTGTCGGAACCAAACGCCAGGCCCAAGATACCATCCAGCTTGAAGCCGTTCGCTCTGGTATGCCCTATGTCACTGCCCGCTGGTTGGGTGGCACGCTGACAAACTGGCGCACCATTCGCCAACGCATCAATGAGTTGGAACGGCTTGAGCGCATGCGTGATCGCGGTGATTTTGCCAGCTTTACCAAAAAAGAAGCCCTCGGCATGACCCGCAAAATCGAACGCCTGGAAATGCTCTTGGGCGGTATCCGCACCATGACCCGCATCCCCGAACTGCTTTTTGTAGTGGATATTCGTCGTGAAGACACCTCCATCCACGAAGCCAATCTGCTGGAAATCCCCGTGGTTGCGATGGTAGACACCAACTGCGATCCCAGCAGCATTGATTTCATTATCCCCTCCAATGACGATGCCATCCGGGCGATCAAGTTGATTGTTGGAAAGATCGCTGATGCCGTTCTCGAAGGCAAAGCCATGCGCAAAGATGTGGAAGAAGAAATGCCCGCTGGCTTTGCGGATTACGGCGATCAAAGCGAACTGAGTGATGCTGATTTATTAGGCGCAGCCACACTGGCGAAGCTGCAAACTCAGCGAGACGACGAAATTGATTTTGAAATCGAAGACAACGTTACAGATGAAGAACCAGTCGAAGATGAAGAATTGGCTTTCGATGATGAAAGCGCCGAAGAAGATGAGGAATAGAAATGGCAATTACCGCTACACAAATTAAAGATCTCCGCGAAGCAACCGGCGTCGGTTTCCTGGATTGTCGGAAAGCACTCGAAGATGCCAACGGTGACTTTGACAAAGCCGTAGATTTTCTGCGCGAGCGTGGCTTGGCAAAAGCCGCCAAACGAGCCGATCGAGATGCATCTGAAGGCGTTCTTGATATTTACGATCATGGCAATGGCCGCGTAGGTGTGATGGTCGAAGTCAACTGCGAAACAGATTTCGTTGCCCGTTCTGATGCTTTTCGGACCTTTGCCCACGATGTTGCGCTGCAAATTGCCGCCGCCTCTCCTCGCTGGGTTACAGAAGATCAAGTTCCCCAATCGGAACTCGATCACGAAGCTGAAATTGCCCGCAATCGCGCCATCGAAGAGGGCAAACCCGAAAAAATTCTGGATCGCATCGTTGAAGGTCGTCTGAGCAAATTCAAAGATGAAACTGTGCTTCTGAAGCAACCTTTCATCAAAAACGAAGATATCACCATTGAGCAACATTTGCACGAAGCCGTTGCCGCCATTGGTGAAAATATCGTCATCCGGCGATTTGTTCGCTGGGAAGTCGGTGAAAGCAGCAATTAGAACTAAAAAGGCCAGCCGCTAGGTTGGCCTTTTTCCTACCTGTTTTTATCTATCGAATGAGGAAAATATGGGCGAAGAACTAAAATATAAACGCATTTTGCTAAAACTGAGCGGCGAATCACTCTCTGGTCCAGAAGGGCATGGGATTGATCCCTTGCGGGCTGAAATCGTAGCCCAACATGTACGCGAAGTTGTCGATTTAGGCATCGAAATCGCCATTGTGATTGGCGCAGGAAACCTGTGGCGCGGTCGCAGCGGATTGGAACGCGGCATGGATCGCACCACCGCCGATTATATGGGCATGTTGGCTACCGTGATGAATGCGATGGCCCTCATGGATGCTATGGAACGCAGCGGCATTGTCACCCGCGTGCAATCTGCTGTGCAAATGCAAGCCGTTGCCGAACCTTACATCCGGCGGCGGGCGATCAGGCATCTCGAAAAGGGGCGCGTGGTCATTTTTGGCGGCGGCACCGGCAACCCATTCTTTTCCACGGATACCGCCGCGGCCCTGCGCGCCGTTGAAATCGGCGCCGATGTGCTCATCAAAGCCACGAAAGTCGATGGCGTGTACGATTCTGACCCCATGATCAATCCCGATGCTGTGCGCTTCGATCATCTAACTTATATCGAAACACTTAATCGGCGTTTGGAAGTGATGGATAGTACTGCCATCACCTTATGTATGGACAACCAATTACCCATTTTAGTGCTGAACTTCTGGGATAAAAATGCTTTGCACCAAGCCCTGCTGGGAAACCCGATCGGCACGCTCGTCGCCGAGTAACACATCACAGCGCTGCTTTTCGCCCCTTTCCGGTCTTCACTTTTTCGGGTATCCTTTAAGGGCAAAGTACGTTCAACAAAATAGCGCCTCAATCAAAAAGGAGGTTTCCATGCTCAATGATGTGTACTCGGAAGCAAAAAGTAGAATGAAGGGTGCAGTCCAGGCTCTGGAAGAAGATCTCTCAGCCATTCGCACGGGCCGCGCCAACCCCGCTCTGATAGAAAAACTCTCAGTAGAATATTATGGAATGCCCACTCCCCTGATTCAATTAGCCAACATCGGTGTTCCCGAACCTCGCAGCCTGCTGATCCGCCCTTTTGATGCTTCAAGCTTGAAAACCATTGAAAAAGCCATTCTGGCATCCGATTTAGGGCTGACCCCCAACAATGATGGCAAAGCCATCCGTTTGAATTTGCCCCCGTTAACGGAAGATCGCCGTCGGGATTTAGTAAAACTCGTTAAAAACCGCGTCGAAGAAGCCCGCATTGCTATTCGGAATGTGCGCCGCGACAGCATTAAAGATTTGCGCGAATTTGAAAATGAAAAAATGATCTCTGAAGACGATCTCAAAACTGGCGAGGAAGAACTCCAAAAAATCACCGATTCCTATGTCGAAGAAATCAACAAAATTGGCGAACGAAAAGAAGTGGAGGTCATGGAAGTTTAGCATTTGGCGAATTCTTCCCCGATAGAGTTTGTTGTTTTCGGTATTATCCTAAACCTTGCATGACCGTTCCACTTTTGAGTAGAAAATGATATTTAAAAAACAAGAGAAACTGCCGAAAAGAGTTCCACGCCATGTTGCCATGATCATGGACGGGAATGGCCGCTGGGCCTTGGCTCGCGGGTTGCCTCGCTTGGCTGGACATCGGGCTGGCACAGAAAACCTGCGCCAAATTATTGAATCCTGTGTTGAGTTTGGCATCGAATACCTCACCATCTATGCCTTCTCAACTGAAAATTGGGGGCGACCACTCGAAGAAGTTCAGGGCCTGATGCGCATCCTTGAGGATGTCATCGACCGTGAACTGCCCGAACTCCACAAGCAAGGTGTGCAATTGCGCCATATTGGCAACCTGGATCGCCTGAGGCCAGAACTGCGCCAAAAGGTAATGGATGCCATCCAACTCACCAAAGATAACAACCGTCTGGTGCTCAATGTGGCCTTCAACTATGGCGGGCGCGATGAAATTATTTGTGCCATTCAACAAATTATCGAAAAAGGCGTTCGCCCCGAAGAAGTCACCGAAGAACTTGTCAGCCAATACCTCTACACCGTCGGCGTGCCTGACCCGGATTTAATCATCCGCACCTCAGGCGAGTTGCGTGGCAGCAACTTTCTCATTTGGCAAGGGGCCTATGCCGAATGGTATTTCACTCCCACCTTCTGGCCTAATTTCGATCGCGAAGAACTGCGAAAAGCCATCGAAGAATACAGCCAACGCGAGCGGCGGTACGGCAAAACCGGATCACAAGCCGCATCTGAATAAGGAGTCAAACCTTGCTCCGTCAACGCGTACTCGTCGCCCTCGTATTGTTACCCATCGGCCTGATTCTGATCTATTTAGGCGGTTGGGCCTTTGCGGCAATCGTCGCCCTGATTTTAGCGCTGGCCGCTTGGGAATATACCCGCCTGTTCCAAGCCGGTAATTTTCAGCCCTCTTACGTGATTGTAATCGGCGGCACCCTGTTGATCACCGCAGGCCGCTACTTCGATGGTTTTGCCAGCACCCCCTGGATCATCAGCCTGATTGTTTTGGCTGGCATGACCTGGCATTTAGTTGCCTACGAACGCGGCCGCGATCAGGCCGCGACCGATTTTGCTATTTCGATTTCGGGCGCGTTTTACATCGGCTGGCTGGGCGCTTACCTGATCTCACTGCGCGAACTCCCCAATGGCCTCTGGTGGATTTTGGTTGCGCTGCCAGCTGTTTGGTTGGCAGATTCAGGGGCCTATTTCATCGGACGGGCCATCGGCAAGCATAAACTCAGCCCTCGCCTCAGCCCCAAGAAAACCTGGGAAGGCTATTTGGGCGGCCTGATTTTTGGGACGATAGGCAGCGTTTTGTTGGTCCTTCTATGGAGCCTGATCGAACCTGGTATTATCCTGCCCTGGCAAGGAGCCGTGCTTGGATTGCTGATCTCCGCCATCACCCCTCTGGGCGATCTGGGTGAAAGCATGATCAAACGCCAGTTTGGCATCAAAGATTCCAGCCATCTCATCCCTGGTCACGGGGGAGCTTTTGACCGCATCGATTCCTGGTTGTGGGCTGGGGTTCTAGGATACTATATCATCCAATGGCTGTTTCTCTAAATCTAGTGACGGAGCGTGTAAAGCGCTCCGTTTTTATATGGAAAAGTGATCTAAAATTCAGGAGGTAACCCTATGGATGGGATCCCGAGTCGCAACCTGGCCCTGGAGTTGGTACGCGTGACCGAGGCTGCCGCGCTTTCCGCGGGGCGTTTCATGGGCCGCGGACAAAAAGAAGCTGCCGATAAAGCCGCGGTCGATGCCATGCGCTTGGTGCTCAACTCCATTGAAATGGATGCCGTGGTTGTGATCGGCGAGGGCGAAAAAGATGAAGCCCCCATGCTTTTCAACGGCGAACATGTCGGCACCGGTTCACCTCCAGAATTTGATCTCGCCGTTGACCCGATTGACGGCACCCGCCCCTTGGCTGATGGCTTTGTCAATTCGATTGCCACGGTTGCCATCGCCCCGCGCGGCACCATGTATGACCCCGGCCCGGCCTTCTATATGGATAAAATCGCGGTTGGCCCTGAGGCCGTCGGCATGATCGATATCACAGCTCCGGTGGCCGTCAATTTGCGCCGGATCGCTCGCATCAAAGATATGCATGTCAACGACATTACCGTAGTGGTGCTCAACCGTCCGCGCCACGAAAAACTGATTCGCGAGATTCGCGAGTGCGGAGCGCGCATCCAACTGATCCCCGATGGAGATGTGGCTGGGGCCATGATGACCTGCTGGCCCGACGCGGGGGTGGATGTGCTCATGGGAATCGGCGGCACCCCAGAGGGAGTCCTGGCCGCCTGTGCCCTGCGAGGGATGGGTGGCGAAATCCAGGGGAAACTCTACGCCCGGAATGAGTACGAACGCCGCCAGGCCGAAGAACTGGGCTACGATTTCAATAAAGTCATCACCATGGATGATCTGGTTTCTTCCGATGATGTCTTTTTCGCTGCCACCGGCATCACGGATGGGCTGTTGTTGGATGGCGTTAAATACTTCAGCCATGGCGCTCGCACCGATAGTTTGGTGATCCGCGGCAAAACCGCAACAGTGCGCCAAATCATTGCGCGGCACAACTTCAACGTGCTTAACCCCATCAGCCAGATTGAATACTAATGGCACATGCCACATCCCTTCAAAAAAAGCTGATAGCAGTTTATTTTTCATCATCCGCCTGTGGGTATCGTAATCTTCATAGATTTTTAGAGAATTATGTACAGTCTCGAGCAAATTGCCAGCGAAAAAGATGAATTTCGAGACACCGTCTTGCATGTGCGTCCGTTTCGCCCGCTCTATGTCAAAATCAAGGTCAATTATGGCTGTAATTTGAAGTGCGAGATGTGCAATCATTGGCGCGAAACGCGTCAGGCCCCTCTGCCCTTGGCGCGCTTCAAGGAGATCATCACAGAATTAGGGGAACTCGGCTGCAAAAAAATCCATTTTTCGGGGGGCGAGCCCATGTTACGGCCAAATCTGGCGGGTCTGGTTGAACACGCTTCAACGCTCGGCATCCGGGTGGCAATGACCACCAACGGCACGTTGATTGATAAAGAGAAAGCCAAAACACTCATTACCGCTGGTTTGCGCGGCGTGAACATATCGATCGATTCTCCCATCCGCAAAGTGCATGAAAAAGTACGCGGCGTAGAGGGTTCGTTCAAAGCTGCAACCAAAGCCGTCAGCTTGTTCAGTAAATACGCTCGCAAGGGAAAGATCACTGTGCGCATCAACACGGTCGTCAGCCGTGAAAATTATCTCAGCCTGGCGGGTTTGCCCGATTTGGCCTGCGAATTAGGCGCAAACGGCATTAACCTGATCCCCGTAGATGATCATTGCGGAGAACACCTCTCGATGCACAAGAAGGATATCCTCCTGTTTAACACTGAGATCGCCCCACAGATCGAGCGCCGTGCGCGGGAATTAGGGGTAGCGATTTCTGGTGAAGATGCCTACCCCTTTGGACAGGAAAAGGTCGAAATCCGCATGGGGCGCGCAGGCAGATATGCCTTCGGCTACTACAACAAATATCCTTGCTACGCGCCGTGGACGCACAGCCTGGTTGATTTCAATGGNNCAAACGATTTGGGAAACAATTGGGCCGTATTAACCGCAGAGCACATAAGATCCCGGAGAAAACCCCTGGAATTTTTTTGTGATCTCAGCAGGTAGATTAGCTTAAATCCGAAAACATGTCAGTGCGATCGTCATCATCCCACATGCTAGCGCGGTTGAAAGCATCCAGGTCTGCCTGGCTAAAGGTGCCCGCTGCGATGGGCAACGCCACCGGCTGATCTAAGCCCTGCTGGCAAGCCAGGCAAGCCAACCCCTCGGTTGTGCGGCTCAGATGCTCCTCGCAGTAGCCGCGCCCGCATGTGGCACACTTCCCCAAAGCAGGATGGTCGCAGCGGTGCGGGACAAGATAACCGATAATCATTTCACATTGCTCAGCCATTGGATACCTCGACAAATGAAAATAGCTCTGCTCTCTGAAAAGTATACA
>DOTA01000251.1 GCA_003513015.1 Chloroflexota bacterium | reverse complement strand
AGGTTGACAAAAGCCCAATTCGGGGTAAAATATCGCCGCAAGCCGAAGTGGCGGAATAGGCAGACGCGCTACGTTCAGGGCGTAGTGGGCATTTTGCTCGTGTGGGTTCGACTCCCACCTTCGGCACCAAAAAATCCCTCGACAAACGTCGAGGGATTTTATTTTACATTAAACATTATCGGAAATCACTGAGAGCACACTGAGTTTGTCGAAGTGTGCGGTCTCATGCTAGAGCATCGCATTGCTCAGTGATTTTGTCACCCATAGGCTCAGCCGAAAGGTCTAGCGCAGCGACTAATCTGGATTTTACGCTATGCTGGATGCCGAGGTTGAAAACCGAGGCATGACTTTTACGCCTCGCAGTGCTACATGCGATTGCCCTAGATCTCACGCTGAATCCAGAAACAGGCAGGCGGCTTTGTGATCAGGGCTGATCTGCACAAAAGGCGGATCAGCCTGCTGGCAGCGCACCTCCGCCACCGGGCAGCGCGGGTGAAAGCGGCAGCCTTTGGGTAGATCGATCGGGTTGGGGGTTTCACCTTGCAGGATCACCCGCTCGCGGCGCAGCCGCGGGTTGGGTACCGGGATCACCGAAAGCAGCGCCTTGGTATAGGGGTGCCGGGGATTTTCGAGCACCTCGCGCATCCGGCCGATTTCAACGATGCGCCCCAGGTACATCACAGCCACACGGTCGGCAAAATAGCCCACCGTGCCCAGATCGTGGGTGATGAAGATGATCGAAATCTGGCGCGTAACGCGCAGATCAGCTAGCAGGTTCAGGATTTCGGCCCGGATGGAAACATCCAGCATCGAGACGGGTTCATCCGCCAGCAGCAGGTGCGGCTCCAACACCAGCGCCCCGGCAATCACCACGCGCTGGCGCTGCCCGCCGGAAAGCTCGTGTGGGAAGCGCCGCATGTAAATTTCGGCCGGTTTCAGCCCGGCATCTTCCAAGGCTTGCACCACGCGCTGTTGGCGCTCTTCCGCGTTAGCGCCAATCTTATGGACTACCAAGGGTTCGCCGACAATCTCCTCGATGGTTTGGGTGGGGTTGAGCGATTCATACGGGTCTTGAAAAACCATTTGGATGCGCTGGCGTAGGAGTTTTTGCTGCTTTTCATCCGCGTGGGTGATGTCAATACCTTCGAAGATAATCTGGCCCGCGGTTGATTCTTCCAAACCCATCAGGGTCAGCGCCAGTGTTGATTTTCCGCAGCCGCTTTCGCCCACTAGGGCAATCACTTCACCGCGCGCCAACTCCAGGCTGACATCATCCACCGCGTGAACATGTTTGACGGTACGGCTGAACAAATTCGGCTTGCCCGCCACAAAATATTTTTTGAGATTTTGAACTTCGAGAAAATATTCTGGGGTCATGCTCCGGCCTCCACCAGATGGCAACTGGCAACGTGATTTTCGCCAAGGATGTGCAGTGCGGGCTGTTCAGTGTGACAGCGTTCCATCGCCAGGGGGCAGCGCGGCGCAAAACGGCAGCCCGCGGGTAGATCATCCAAACGCGGAGGATACCCGGGGATGGAGGCCAAGCGTTTATCGGGTTTGGATAAATCCGGGAAGGCTTTGAGCAACTCCTGGGTGTAGGGGTGGCGCGGGGCATTGTAAATCGTATCTACATCGGCATATTCGGCCGTGACCCCGCCATACATCACCAACACCGCGTCGCACATTTCGGCCACCACGCCCAGGTCGTGCGTCACGAAAATGATGGAAAGGCCGAGTTTTTTACGTAGGTTATCCAGCAATTCCAAAATTTGAGCCTGGATCATCACATCCAGCGCGGTGGTTGGCTCATCGGCAATCACCACCTGCGGGTTGCAGGCCAGCGCCATCGCGATCATGGCACGCTGGCGCATGCCGCCCGAATATTGGTGCGGGTAATGCTCTTTGTGATCGGCGGCGATGCCCACTAGATCGAGCAGTTCCACCACGCGGGCGTCCACATTTTCAGCGGGCGAAAGTGTGGCGTGTTTAATGATGGCCTCAGCAATCTGATCTCCCACGGTGCGTACCGGGTTGAGGGCATTCATAGCCCCCTGGAAAATGATCGAAATATCGTTCCAGCGCACCTGCGAAAGCGCTTCTTCGTTCATGGCGGTCAGGTCCTGGCCTTTGAAGTAGACTTTTCCGCCCGTGATCTGACCGGCGGCTGGCAGCAATTGCAGCAACGCCAGCATTAACGTGGTTTTTCCGCAGCCGCTCTCCCCGACTAAACCCAAAAGCTCGCCCTGGCGCAGCCGAAAGCTGACATTTTCTACGGCCCGCGCGGGGGCTTGATCTTCTATGATGTAGTGGATGGATAGATTTTGCACCTCTAACAAGACTGGCTGTCCATCTTGTTCCAAAACGGGAGCGGCTGGCGCTTCATCCTGGATCACGGGTCTGCCCGGCATTAGATGATGGGTTTCCAGCCTGGGGTTCAGCACCTGCTCCAAGCCATGCCCCAAGANNAAATGAGAGCGTACTCTCGTTTAGGATCGCCAGCGAAATCACCAGGATAGCATTCACCACCAGCAAGGGCATTACCAGCGGCAAAATATGATGCCGGATGATGTGCATATTCCCCGCACCGATGGCGCGCGCCCGTAGCACAAATTTACGTGATTTAACCGCCAGGGTTTGTGAGCGCACGATGCGCGAAGTGGTGGTCCAGCCCAGCAGCCCAATCACGAAGATGATGTTCATCAAGCTGGGTTTGGTCATGGCTACGATCACCACCAGCAGCGGCAAATCAGGGATCACCAGCATCACATCCGTGAAGCGCATCAACAGGTTTTCGGTGCGGCCACCGTAAAATCCGGCTACAATGCCCATCAACCCGCCAATGAAAATGGAAATGAAAGCTGCAAAAAATCCCACGGTCAGCGAGATACGCGCCCCATAGACAAAATTCGAAAAGACATCCTTGCCCGCGTCATCGGTGCCGAACCAGTGGGCCGCGCTGGGTGGTTGGTAAACATCTTTGCTGGTGATATCCACGGAGGTGGTGACATCGTACCGGGCAATCTGATGCGCAAAAATGGCCACGAAGATGATCGCGATCAGCGCCACCAACCCTACAACCGCCATGCGGTTGCTGCTGAATTTCTGCCAAAAATCCAGAAAAGGGGAGCGCGTCGTGGGGGATTTAGGTTCGACGAGTTTGGCTTCCATGCTATGACTCCGACTGGACGCGGGGGTCGAGATACGAATAGGTCAGGTCTGCGATCAGATTGGCAATGATCACACTCACCGCAATCAGCAGGAAGGCACCTTGCAGCACGGGAAAATCACGCCGGTTTACCGCTTCGAAGATTGCACCGCCTAACCCTGGCCACGAAAAAACCGTCTCGATTTGCAACGCGCCCGCTACCGTAAATCCCAGGTTGATGGCAATCACCGTGACCAATGGCAGCATGGCATTTTTAAGGGCGTGGTCTTTCAAAATCTGAAAGGTGTTCAAGCCTTTGGCTTTGGCCGTCAGAATATAATCTTCCGAAAGTACATCCAGCAGGCTGGAGCGCATGATCAGCATGTATTCGCCCATGAACACAATCGTGTAGGTTAGCGTAGGCAGTAGCATGTGCTTCAGAATATCCAGCCACTGAACCGTCAATGGCATGCTGGACATGCCCGGCGTGGCCTTACCGCCAATTGGCAGGCCGTGGTTACTGCCCCAGAATAACAGAATAATGCCCAGCCAGAAAGTTGGCAGACTCCAGGCCACCAGGCTGGAGATTAATGCTGCATAATCGATGGCGGTGCGCGCCTTCCAGGCGGCAAAGATGCCAAAGATGACCCCGAAGAAAATCGAAAGGATTTGCCCGGCCCCGATTAGCAAAACTGTGTTCCAGATGCGCTCCACTAAAACTTCCGCCACAGGCCGGTTGGTATGGTAGCTGATCCCCATTTCCCCTTTGAACAGGTTAATAACATAGATGAAAAATTGCGTATCCAAGGGGTTGATCGTGCAGCTTCCAAACTCAATCGGATTCAAGTTTTCGAAACAGTTGATCACGGGTTTATCCAAGCCATATCGTACGCGGATTTCTTCAATGGCATCTTTTTTCAGGCGCGGGTCATGGATGCCGGAACGCGCCGGATCGCCGGGCAGGACGCGAAACAGGAAAAAGTTCAAAATAAGCACAAAAAAGATGGTTAAAAGCGCCCAACCGATTTTTCGGATCAGATACTGTTGTCGATTCACAACGGCTCCAGTTGTTATGGGAAGTGTAATTTACGAGGGTGGAAGGCACGCCTTCCACCCTCGCCTAGCGCATGGAAAAACTCACTTGACCGGTTCGATCACCGTCAGCGAGGTGGGATCAGAGAGTTCCACCTTAGCCTGATCCGTGATCCAGCCCGTAAACTTGTCGGTGCGATAAGCTTGCAGAGCCGGGTCATAGTACGGAATGATGTAAACCACATC
>DOTA01000438.1 GCA_003513015.1 Chloroflexota bacterium | reverse complement strand
CAACACAAAACCGATTTGCTGCGTACTCTCTCCGGCTGGGATTTCAGCGTCTGGGAAAAGTGAGACTCGCTTAACCGCTAATTTGTATCAGATACCTTTCGGATGTCCGAAATCGTCGCAGAGGATGAACCTCAAGAATGCTTGGCCGAGACTCAAGAGCGGGTATTTTTTGCGCCCTCGTTTAAGGCGAGGCCACCGCGGGGTAGAAAAACAACTGCCCACCGGTGGTATTTAAAGTCAGGCGGTCGTTATTGATGATATAGCTGGTTGCAGATTTCAAATTGGCGAGATAGACTCCTTCTTGATTCATTACATCTGCATCGCAAGATTTCCCGGTGTTGGTAATCGGGGAAACCGAAAGGGTATTGGATTTTCCGGGGGTGAACGTGCCACTATAACCGGCGTTGTAATCATTACAGCCAGCATTGCCGGAGAGCACACCATCGCCGAAGATTAGGGTGATGGTAGATGAATCCAGAACCCATACTGGCCCCACCAGACTCTCGTGGATATGAACTTTAATGCTGGCCTCGGATTTTTGCCCAATCGCATCGGTAATTGTTAAAATGGCATCATAAGCTCCCACGGCATTATAGGTACGCTCGACCATCATCCCGTCCGCGGTGGTGTTATCACTAAACCACCAGTGATAGCTCGTAATCTTCGCATTAGATGTGGAGAGGGAGCCATCGAAAGTTATCACCTTTTCCGCATTTTCGTCACTGGGGGCGATAATCACAGCCTGGGGCACGGGGAGGGGTTGCCCGGCCTCTGGCCCGCGGCTGGTGAAATACAAAGTTTCCTGGCTGGTGGTTATTTTTAGAGTCTCCCCATCAATACGGAAGCCATTGGCATTTTGCAGGGCGCTCAAATAGGCCGCTTCCTGCTCCATGATGCCTTCAGGCGTTCCACAAAAGGCAGCCGAAGCATTGATGAGACTGAGTGAAATACCAGATGTGATCTCGGCAGTGTAGTTATTGCAGCCCCCGGAGCCGCTGATCGTGCCAGTTTTTCCCTTGTCGTCAATCGCAAAAAGCAAGGTGGTTTCGCTGCCCGGCACCACCACGAACGTATCCAAGGATGTCAACCACCATTTCGTGCCATCCAGGGGGGCTAGTGGCCCAACTTCCTCACCTAGCGTTGGATAACTGCCGATAAAAATGAGTACGGAATCATCGAAGTATACATACAACTCATTCCCTAAAATGCGGTAGTCACGGGCCGCATTCAACCCCAAAAAGTAGCCCTGCTCTGCTTCGGTTTGAGNNCGCTGTAATCGCTGCAGCCCGTCGCACCAGATTTAACTCCGGAGGGCATGCCAAACTCACGGCTAAAACTGGCGGTAAAAATTGCGCCTGCAATCGGTGGTTGGGGATTATCGACCGCGCCACTGCCTGTTAATATCCAGCGTGGACCTTCGAGGGGCAGGCGGTCAGCATAGAAGAGCAGCAAACCGCTGGGGGTATTGATGGCCAACTGGTTGGTGGTGATCTGATATTTTTGGGCGTTTTCCAACCCCGTTAAAAAGTCATATTCGACCCGCATGGCATTTTCTTCGCACATCATCTGGGTCACACCGAAGGGAACAGCTGTGAATGTGTCTCCCGTCAGATTATAGCTGCCAGAAAAATCATTGCAGCCAGCATTGCCATTGACGGAATTTTCTGCTCCCTGTGCGGCAGGGCTGTGGGCGGGTGTGAAAATCACATTGGCGGAAACACCCACGGGCAGGGGTTGTCCGTTAATGGAGGCCAACTGCCAGCGCACATTTTCNNGTAATTTCCAGGGCGTCGATTCCCAAGCGGTAATTTTGAGCGGTTTCGAGCAAGGTAAGAAACTCTTGTTCTTGCTCCATGCCGGTTTCGCAGACCATCTGGTTGGCGATGGGCAAGCTGATGGAGATTTGATTCTCGGTGAGGCTGTATCCGGCGGAATAATTGTTGCAGCCGGTTGAGCCGCTAACAGTGCCATCGGCTGAGAAAATGGCCGTGGTCACTACACCGATCTCAGAGGAAGTCAAGTTGCTAGGCGTGCCAAAGGCCGTTAACACCCAGATGGTATCGACGAGGGCTTCTTGCGGGATGAATATCAGTTGCTCAGCATAAACAGTGCCGCTGTTGTAGGTCAGCAGCAGATGCCCATCTTCGGTTAGGTTGTAGTCGCTTACGGTCTCCAACGCGCTCAAGAACAGAGCCTCCTGCTCCATGCCAGTTTCACAGGCCATTCTGGTCGAACCCACTGGCCCGTTGATCGTCAGGTTGTGATCATCGTCTGCGCGGTAACTGGTGAAATAGTTGTTGCAGCCAGCAGACCCACTGACCTGATCGTCCGTGGCGCTGAAGTCGATGGTCATAAACGTTCCCGGCTCTACCACGGTGGGATTGAGAACATCGCCATAGCCAATTAACACCCAATTACTTGGTTCGCTGACCGAGTTCCAACCCGCGCTGGGTTGGCTGATTTTGGGGGTTTCTGGGGCAGCAGCAGTTGCTTCGGGGACTTCCGGATCAGCAGTCGGTAGCTCGGTAGCTTTTGGGAGCATCGTGGCTGTGGCCTGTTCTGGCAGGGGTTGTTCAGCAACTGGAGTCTCACTGGTGCAAGCGGACAGCCCAACCACAAAGACGAATAAAACAAACATGAGAAAAACCCATTTGAGAGCAGGAAGTTTTTTCATTTTTCCTCCAAACATTTACGTTGGACAGAATCCCACAAGGGTGAGTTGATGGATAGGCTGAAAAATCTATTCAATTATACAGATTATCAGAAAAGCAATCTGAGTCCGTCGACACCCCACAGCGTATCACCTCGCGTCATCGTAAGTATCCACATCCACAGTGACCCGGCTGAGGCGGTGAATAGCACTGGCCAGCGATGTACCTCGTCAGAAAAGATCGGGTAAATGGGGTGAAATTCTAAGGGATGTTTTTGTAACTCCGAAGCTCAAAATAGATTATACCCGAGTAACGAACTGGATTCGGGCTTGAGCTTTTCCCGTGCGAATCTGGGAAGGCGTAGTCTGCGTCTGGCGGTGTAAGAGGCATGTCAACGAGTGAAATGCCCCATCCGACAGCCCAGTATGCTCCTCGCTATAATGAACCCCAAAAACTAGTACCTCAAGCTAAAGTACAATTATACGGCTTATGTGAAATCAGAACTTGACAAAAGGGGGAAAATCTCCAAGATAGGCGTGACGAAACCTCACCAAGGAGAATNNATTGGTTACATTCAAGCCAATTATCCAGGGTTGTTTCCTGACCTGATTACACAATGCCAATACAATCGATGTGCCCGGAACTTGCGATTACTGGTTGAAGAATTGCGGCGGTATTGGTTGAAGGAACTAGGCTTACTCTCGCAAGTCGATTTGCTTCTGGACACCAAACCAATACCTTTACTGGGTTACAAACGCAACAAAAAGCGGAGTGCTTTTGCAAGGAGTGCTAATTACAGCGTAAATAAAGTTCTTTGANNTTTTTGCCGGTGGAAATTGAAATTCAAGGAGCGTTGGGGGAGCCGGGGGTGGTGAGAATTAGGTAATTAGGTAACCCACATTCCGCGCCTTAAGAACAGCAAAAATAGCAATCTAATCACCTGTTCTTGGGCTGGATGTGAATTCAGGAGTTGGCGGAGCAAAATTCCATCATTTTGCTTCACTAGCAAGATATCCAGGCCTTCAAAGAGTAGAAAAACCCAACGCATCGTGGGTTTTTGGGTCGGTTTGCGGGTTTGGCTGGGAATGGTGAGGTTCATTTCCTGGAGCGCTTGGCGCTACTTGCGTTCTGCCACGGAGTAAATCAGCAACGAAAGGCCCATGATCATCAACATGGCTATCACCCGTTCCGGTTTCTTCAAGAACAGGCTGTGTGCAAAGAACAAAGGATCCTTCAAGAAGCGGAAACCCCGTTCCACCGAGACACCCTGGTCCTTGTAGCTCTCCAGCATTGCCTGGGCGGATAGGCGGGTGTTGTCCATCTCGTTGGTCGCAATGATGAAACGGCCTAACGATTGCTGAGCCTCTGCCAATTTGGCGGCAGCTCCGCTGAGTTCACCTTGCAGGTTGAAGCCCATGATCGCTTTCTGATCCTTGGCCGTCGGACGCCCCCGCCGGGCGTACGGCAGGATGGGAACCGCATCGGCCTCCACCCGGTGATACTTCAGCTTCTGATTGAATTGCGCCGGGGCTTGCTCCTTGGCGGCCTGACAGTTGAAGGTCTGACCGGCTAACTTGCCCCAGGCTTTCTGACCCTTTTCCAGTTCTCTGGCTTGCGCTTTTGCCAGGGTTTTCAACTCGCGAGTGCGCGCCGCTTGCGAAGCAATCACCAGCCAGCGCTGGGTAATTCCAGCCTATCCGCAGACCACTTCTTTTCCCTGATACCCTGCTGCGAATTCCAGCATCTCTGCTTCCGTCGCTTCTTTGACCTGTTGCTTCGCCTGAGCCATCGTCTCGGGCACACGCATCAACCAGCGCATGGTCTGCATTAAGGTTTCGGCTGTGTATCCAGCGCTGTCCATCAGTATCAATCCGCTCGATCAAGCCAATCTCCTGGCAGATCCCGGCGACGATCTCTAAGTGATCGATCCGTTGCGTTTCATAGCTCGGTGTAGCGCTCATGCGCCAAGCTTACCCGATATTCTCCAAATCTGCTATTGTTTGGTGCGGAAGATGGGAAGTAACTGCGTAATTTTAGTAGATCACGGATTCAGGATAATCAGCATCCTAAACAGGTTTGTAGGAAGTGTTTTTAGCACAACTTCAACAAGGTTAGTGTGCTAAATTCAGCAAAGTCGTGGTCTACTGAATTTGGCTTCCCAGTCACCCATTACTCCGTTACCAAGACCCTTAAAGCCGCGTCGATGCCGCGTAGCAATTCCCCCTTGTGTTCATAACCCTGCTCGTTAACCCCACTTAAGCCCAAGTAGATGGCCGTGCGGCAGCGGCGCGTTAAGCCCAAAGCCAGGCGGCGCAGCGCGGTCAGGCTGGCCGCAAATTCCTCGTTATCAGTCCAGGGAGCGCCCGCGGACCAATGACGGCTGAGCACGTAGGGCTGTGTCAGGGGTTGGTAAAGCCGCTCGTACCAGCCGCGCCCGCCCACATCCAGCCAGAATTGCACCTCCACGGGGCGGTTAGCCATCAAAAAAGTGTAAGCCGGGGCCAGATAGACGGCCTCTTCGGGTTGGTCGGCCCAATTGCCCAAATACTGCGCCGCAATCACGCCATCTTGCACCATGCGCAGGTATTCGCGCCCCAAATCAATGCCTTCTGCGGCCAAAACTTCTCCGACCGCCCAGCGAAATTTGCGCACCGATTCCACCAGGTTGGCAGCCACTGCGGCGGCGTTGTAATTGATATGAAAGCCGAAACCGGGTTGCGAGAGCACTTCGCCAAATAAACGGCTGAGAAAATGGTCAAGTTCTTGGGGTTCTCCCACGGCGTAATCGGCTAACCAGCCGCGTAAAGTTTCGTAACGCCCGCCAAAAAGATAGGTGATGCGCTCTTGATCTTCAGGGGGGATGGTTTCGAAGGGTTTGATCTGCCCTTTCTGATGATAAATTGCATCGACCAGGATTTGAGCGCGCACCAAATCCAGCCCCGCAATCGCTTGCATCAAAGCATAGGCCAGATCGGATTTTTGGGGTGGGAGGCCCCATTGGGGATGAGCCAGGGCCGTGAGCGTTAGCAGGCATAACGTGGAAGGTTCCTCTCGCAAAGCCCGCGAAGGCCGGTGCGCCCGCGTGGGAATCCCGCGTCGTTGTATGCGTGTAGCCAATGAGTAGCGAAGCGAATCTGAAAGGTAGGGTGCTAAAACCACAATTTCACCCGGCGGGGTGCCGGATTCGACCAGGGCCGCGATTTCATCCGTGACCCAATCGAGCATTTCGGGGTGATAGCGGGTTTCGAGGGGCGAGTGGTAAATCGGCAAGGCGTCAGCGTTGGGGTGGGGGGGCAACTCGGCGAGATCAGGCTCGGGGGTCAGGGCTGAGGCCAGGGTTAAGCCAAAGGCGGAGATGCCCTCCGAGGAAATGAACCCCTCTTGAAGTTCGGCTTGAACCTCGCAGCGCGCTTTCAGGGTGTAGTTAGTCTGGGGGTCCGCGGATAAAAATTGGCGGTAGCCACCCTCCAAATCGTAGATCAGCAGCGCCGAATCAAAATCGGGCAGCCACTCGTGAAGCAAATCCGCGGCCAGAGGCATATCCTCCTCCAGATTGTCGAAAATCAGGTGGCGATATTCACGGTTGAGATATTGGCGTACTCGCGGCTGTGGCCAAAGAAAGTGGCGGAAGAGTTCGAGCTGCAGCGAAAAATCGAGCAAGTTGTGATCGAGGCAAAACTGGCGGAAGCGGTTGGCGCATTCCTGGGCATCGCTGTAAACATGAGCCTGGGCGGGTTCGCCGACCCAGGCCGCTTTGAGGCGCTCCCCGATTTGACTGTACGAGAAACCCACGGCCGCGGCTTTATTGAGGTTATCAACAATTTGACTGTAGATACGGTTGCGGTCGATGGTGATGGAATCAAAATAGCCCTCTTCGAAGAGCGGCCGCACGAGATAGGCCATGTAATATTGGGCGCTTTCCAGAGTGAGAAAGGTGGGCGGCTGGTCGGGATGAGCAAAACCGGCTTGTTCGCTGACGAGCGGCC
Organism: Chloroflexota bacterium; assembly: GCA_003513015.1. Classification (GTDB taxonomy): domain Bacteria; phylum Chloroflexota; class Anaerolineae; order Anaerolineales; family UBA11858; genus UBA11858. The sequence continues at coordinate 12,462 of DOTA01000438.1, read as the reverse complement.
AAAAGAGATCGACCATGCGCCGGGCCAGGCCGCCGATGGTGAGGATGCTGACAGTCCCGCCTGCGGGGATGGCCGGACTGCGCAGCATTTCGTAATAGGGCGCGGCCAGGGTGCGCTGGGGTACCAGCAGCAAAATCAGGTTACCGGGGAGGCCATTTTGCAGCAGGTAGTTGACGCGTTCCAATCCCACCGTGGATTTGCCGCAGCCCGCGGGGCCTTCGAGAAAAATGCGCGCATCAAAGGGCTGCTCGATGATGGCGCGTTGTTCAGGGGTCAGGTAGGTAGGGGAGAGAGACATCGCGTTGGGGTTTTATCCGGAGGTAATTAACATGATTGCCAACAGGCAGGTGCTTACGCCCATCCATTGCTGGCGAGATAATTTTTCTTTCAGGATCAAGCCCGATAATAACACGGTTGCCGCCGGGTAAAGCGAAGAGAGCAACGCTGCCACATCCAATCGGATAAATTGGGTGGCAAACAGATACAAAATATTACCACCTGCATCCAGGACACCAGACACGATCGCCACTGGGGAGACGCCAGGTTTGGGGAGAGGCAGGCGGCGCATCCAGATTAAGAAAATAGCCAGCACCAGCGAAGCTAATTTGGATAACACGAGCGGCCCAAAAATATCCTCCGTCTTCATTTGGGCAATGAGCGCCAGAAATCCGCCAAAACCAATTCCGGCCAAGATTGCCAATCCCAAGCCACTTCGCGTGGAATGGGGACTCTTTTCGTTGGAACGAGCGACCAACCAAATCCCCGCGAGGGAGAGTGCAAAACCGAGCAGTACCAGAAAACTGGGCCAACCTTCAAAAAATAAGCCGGTTAATGTGGGAATGATAGCCCCGATCACCCCGGCCACCGGCGCAACCAACGCTGCATTCCCCAAGCTGAGTCCACGGTAGAGGGCCGCCAACCCCAGCGAACCACTGATCCCCGCGGTGATCGCCAGCGCGGCATCCCAGCCTGCTGGCAAACTCTCTTTTTCGAAGAGCGCAAACAGAAAAAGCAACAACAAACTGCTTGAAGTTGTTAATAGTAACACTTGAAACTGGTTGACTTTGCGGCTGGCTAAGCCGCCACAAAAATCACCCGCGCCCCAGGAGAAAGCCGCGGTCAGGGCCAAAGCGAGACCCATCACCGACAGGTTTCCAGCAGCCCGACTTCGTCGGTATAACTGACCAATTCCAGCGCTTTTTCGAGCGGAACCCAAATCAGATCATCAACTTCATCATTGACGATAAATTGGTCATTTTTGGGCGCATACATGTGCCAAAATAGCACAACTTTAGGGATGCCTTCCACGGTGTAGCCTAGGCTGCCGGCAAAAGCCCCCAACTGGGCCTTGATCCCGGTCTCTTCGCGGACTTCGCGCAGGGCGGTCTCTTGCCAGGTTTCGCCGGGATCGCGTTTGCCTTTGGGGAGGGTCCAATCAGCATGGGAAGGGCGGTGGATGAGGGCCACCTGACGACCTGCGGCCGTTTCGCGCCAGAGCAAACCGCCCGCGGCTTCAATGACATCCCTTCGGGGATCGAGAGATTTTTTGTTTAGCGACATATTAAGACCGCCTGTGGGGAGTTTGCCAAAACTTCATCGAGTACGCTGCAATTGGCACCGGCCTGGGTATGATGGCGGTACCCGCCGAGCACAATGAGATCGCAGGCTTTTTCGTGGGCGGCGTTCAAAATGCTTAGTGCAGGATCGGATTCACTCTGGATGTAACTGGCGCGCACGCCGTAAGATTCGAGATATTCCCGGGCTTGGAGGATGGTCTCAGGTGTGATGTGGGCGTGATCCGTTTCGAGGCTGGTAATCACCGTCAGGGCCAATTCCCAGAAGATGGCGAGATAGGCGGCCAAAAACAGCGCTTCCTCAGATTTGGGGCTGCCATCATAAGCCAGCAAGAGGCGCTTGAAAACGGTGTGCTGTGGTTTGAGAATTAAAAGCGGCGTGGGGCAGTTTTGCACTAAATCGTGGAGATTTTCACCCGAAAGTGCGATTTCCGGAATAACGACCAGATCGGCCCAAGAGGCCCGCGCGACGATGATTTCAGTAAATTCCCCGGTTTCGAAGGCCAATTGACCAGAAGCATTGTTGGCCCGGCAGCGTTCTTCGAATTCGGTTTGGATGCTTCGCTTTTCTTCGGGCTTGATCCCGTTATTGGGAGCAGATATGTGCAACCCAAAGAGTTGCGATCCCTCCAAATCAGCGATCATCAGGGATTGCGTCAGCGCTTGCCAGCCCTGGGATGTGCCATCGACGACTACCAAAATATTGCCAAACAAACGGCCCTGCGGGTTGGCCAATTTTTCTTGCCGCCAGGTGCCGGGAGTTGGCCCGTTAATGGCTTGGACGGGGATGATTTTCGAGAAAAATAAACGGGCGCGTTCTCGCAGGCGTTCCAGGTTGGAAGTGGATTCAGGCGGCAAAGCCTTGACAGCGCTATCCGTGGTGATCTCCCAGCCCAGGGATTTTGCCAGTGCCGCGCGATGTTTGGCAATCCACAAAACCAGGTCGGCCTCGGTGCGCTGGGGATATTCGGCCAGGATATGCTGCTCTCGAATGAGCGCCACAATCGGGTAATAAACTTGATCGTACCAGGATTTAACGGCCCGTTCATAGGGAACGGATTGATTTTGCTGAATCTCTAGCGAGAAGTGAATGGCCTCGATTTGCTGCAAGATGATCGTATAGCGCCCCGGCACGGTGACGGTAAAATCCACCTCGGGCAGCAGATGATCGATTTGGGTGGCCTCCAAAAACTCGGCCAGTTCGGCTTTGAGTATGAATTGATCGAGATCTTCATCCAGCTTTAGCGGCACCCGGGATTTTACTTCCCGTACATAAGCCTCGATGGTTTGGTTGCCCATACCGCGCGCCACAGAGACGCGATGGTTGCCGTCGATGACAAAATAAACTTCCCCGATCTGGTAAACATCGATAGGCGGCACTCCCTCCAGGCTGGAAAATTGCGTCTTAACGCGTGCCCAACGCTGTGGGTCTACGCTGGCTTTAGGGAGAAAATCTTGTGTGAAATCTGCGTAACGCCCCACGCTCCCTTGAATGGCCTTAATGGGAATTTCGCGCAATTCCGTGTTGGGCTTCTCAACGGCGTGCAGTTGCTCGCGCACGCTTTGATACGAGAGCAACTGCGGTTGTTTACCGGCCAGGGCGAAGATATTTTGCAGGGCAACCCGCCGCCGCATTTTCTGAAAATCTATCAGGGCCGAGCGATATTGCGGATTTGTGCTCATGGCGTTGCTTTAAGGTTGCTAGTTCGCGGCTCATGCACCCAAAAACGCAGCAAGCTCAAACCGAACAAACAGACCACGAAGGTGGTGGCGAACATGAATTGATAGCCAAAGGTCGCAGCCAGCCAGCCGCCGAGCAGGGGGGTAACGATTGAAAAGATTCCGTTGAAAGTGTTGTTAATCCCGATATAGGTCGGGCGGATCTCCGGGGCACAAAACTCGAACACAATCATAATCCCGGCTAACATAAACCCGGCGTTGGTGATGCCGCCCAAAAAGAAGACCAGTAAAAACCAGCCGCCGCTGGGGGCCAGGGCCGCGATGCCCGCGCTCAGGGCCGTGGTTAGCACGGCAATCTCCAGAACGAGTTTGTTGCCTTTTTTATCGGCGAGCCACCCAAATACCAGATTGCTCAGGGCTTGCCCAATCAGCATGGCAACGGTGTAGATTCCGGCCTGGCTGTCGGGTAAATCCCAGCGTTGTATGGCGTAAACCGCTAAAAATCCGATGGACAAATTGCCGCCTCCCATAAAGATTTGGGCAATGAGATAGCGGCGGAAGTTGGCGTTTTGGCGCACAATGGCGGGCAGCTTTTTCCAATATTCCTGGTTGGAAACGCGGGTGGTTTCGGGTTCGATGCGGGGTTCTTTGGTCATCGCCAGGAAAAACCAGGAGATGAAGATAAAAACCGAACCCAAAAAGAAGGCCCACATATAGCTGTACGGGAACTCGTGGCGGCCCAGCAGCCAGGCCACTATGGAAGCGCCCAAAATGCCAGTGGCCGTGCCGCCAAAGTTGGTGATGCCGAAAAAGCGGCCGCGCCGATCCAGCGGAAAGACTTTGGCGATCATATCCTGCCAACCCACGGCGATCATCCCCGCGCCAACGATGTGCCAGGCAATGCAGATCATCGAAGCCACCAGCGCCCATTGCGTTGAGATGGTGGCCAACCAGGCCGAGGGCACCAGCAATAAAATCGGCAGGCGCTCACTCCAGAATCCCACGTTCACTGGGGCATATTTTTTAAGTGGCAAGCGTTGTACCCAATTGGCGGTAAACAACTGCGGCAGCAGCCAGCCGGTCGAAAGGATCACCGAAAGCAGGGCGATCACAAATTCGCTGTCGGTCAGGTTGGCGATATAAACCGGTAAAATCGTGCGGTAGGCAAAAAAGCTGGCCCCAAACCAGAAAGCTGTGCCATCAAAAAAGTTGACGATGAAATTGTGTTTGTAATTTTTCTCTATTTCGTGATCGAGGGCGGTGAGAGGGGTTGTCATGGATGAGTTCTCTTTGAAAGGAAGTTTATTTACTCGCGACTAACGGTGTATTTTCGCAAATATGAAAAAACATTTATCACGAAGGACACGAAGATCACGAAGGGAAAACTTGGTCAGAAAGTATTTGCCGAAATCTCAGCCGTTTGGCAATAACTCAGAGCTGTGTCGGCCAAAATTTGGGCTAAATCGTGCACGGATTGCAGATCGACCCATTCTTCGGCGCTGTGCAGGCCGCCGCCTACAGGGCCGATCAGCACGGTTTCGAAGCCGGCATCCGCTAAAATAGCCGCATCCGTCCAAAAGGTCTGCCCGGTATGACGCGGTTCTGTACCCGTATATTTTCTCATAGCTTGGGCTAAATGTCTCACAATTGGGGCGGATTCAGGAATTTCGAAGGGATTCCGTTGAAAGGCAGGTGTGACCGTGGCCCGAAAAGTGACATCCTGGGCCTGGAGTTGGTCGATGATCTCCTGGAGTTCCGCGGTGGCCTGGGCTTCGCTTTCGCCCGGGGTCGTGCGCCGCTCGATTTGCAGTAAGCAATGGGCCGCGTAAATACTCACCTCCGAGCCGCCTTGCAAGCGAGCGGCGTGTAGGGAAGGCGGACCCACCAGCGGATGCGGCGGGCGCTGGCGGAGTTCCTGCTCTAGCACATCGAGTTGCGCCAGAAAACGCCCCATGCGCATGTTGGCGTCAATCCCCTCTTGAAAACGGCTGCCGTGGGCGGCGCGCCCGAAGGTTTCCACATCGTACCAGATGAAGCCGCGGTGGGCGCGGCACAGCGTCAAATCGGTGGGTTCGGTGACGATGGCAGCCTCGGCGCTCACGTGCTTAACGAGGTCATCCATTCCGATACTGGCGTGTTCTTCATCGGCCACCCCGGTTACGATCACATCTCCGGTAAACTGAACATCTGCCTCCGCCAGGGCTTTAGCCGCGCCCAGCATGGCGGCCAGGCTGCCCTTCATATCCTGCGCGCCGCGCCCGTACAGGCGCCCCTCGCGGATTTCCGCGCCAAAGGGATCTCCCAGCATCCCCTCCACCCCGACGGTATCCATGTGGGCATTCAAAAGCAGCGCTTTCCCGCCCCCCGTGCCCTTCAAAATCCCCACCACATTAACCCGGCCGGGTTCGATTTCGTAGGTGGTCACTTGCAGGCCAAGATTGTGGAGGGCCTCGGCCACATAAGCCCCAATTTCGGCTTCACCCTGGCCATCCGGCGAGAGGCGCGGGTTGATCGAGTTGATGCGGATCAGGTTTTTTAGCGTTTTGGTAACATAGGAAGGGTCAATTTGGGGGTTCATGCGGCCTCGCATACCTTTGTATGTGTTAATAACGAGTCTTTGGGTTGCAAAGCGCAATTATACCCACGAAGGGCAATCTATAAATGTGCAAACGAGCTGGCGGTCACTCTTTGTAACTACCCATAAACGGTTTATCCCATTATCTTCCGTTTATCTCTGGGTAAATCGCTTAATTCATGAGGGGCTGGATCCCGCCAACTGTGGGTTTCCCAAATCTTAGGAAAGATACCTCAATTCGAGATTAAGGGATAAAATTTCTGGCAATAATACCCGCGAAGGGAATACCTTTACCTCCGGCCTCGGAGCATCACAAAGATTTCTGGTAGCAGCTTTGTGACTAGGAGCCTTCGTGGCAAAAAACCAAATACGCCCAAGGGAGAGAATGCCATGCCCAACCCCCCCATCCGCTTTGCCGTCACCGGCCTCAACCACGGCCATATCTACAATCAAACTCAAAGTATGCTGGCAGCTGGTGCTCAAGCTGTGTGCTTCTTCGCCCCTGAAGATGATCTGGCTGCCCAATTTTCAGCGGCCTTCCCATACATCCCGCGGGTGCCCGGCCTGGATCAAATCCTGGAAGACGAAAGTATCCAATTGGTGCTCAATGCCGGAATCCCCGTGGAGCGCGCGCCCCTGGGGATCAAAGTGATGCAACACGGCAAAGATTATATGGTTGACAAGCCCGGCCTGATCACCCTGGAGCAGCTCGCCGAAGCCCGCCAGGTGCAGGCAGAAACCGGGCAAATTTACTCAGTGTGCTACAGCGAACGCTTCTGGAGCCGGGCTGCCACCAAAGCCGCCGAACTCGTTCAGGCCGGCGCGATTGGCAAGGTGATCCAAACTCTCAGCCTGGGGCCGCACCAGCGCAATCTGCCCAGCCGCCCGGAGTGGTTCTTCGTCAAAGAGAAATACGGCGGCATCCTGACGGATATCGGCTCCCATAATTTCGACCAGTTTTTGTATTTTACCGGTTCCACCGCGGCGGAGATCGTCTCATCCCAGGTGGCAAATTTCCACCATCCGCAGCATCCCGAACTGGAAGATTTCGGCGATGTGGTGGTGCGCGGCGATCAAGGAGTGGGCTACCTGCGGGTGGATTGGTTCACTCCGCAGGGTTTGGGTGTGTGGGGCGATGGGCGGCTCTTCATCACCGGCACGGAGGGCTACATTGAACTGCGCAAATATATCGACCTGGCCGGTCGTCCAGGTGGGGAGCATCTCTTCCTGGTCGATCAAAAGGGCCTCCAGTATATCGATTGCAAGGATGTGCCTCTGCTTTATGCCTCCCGGTTGATCGAAGATATCCGCAACCGCAGCGAAACCGCCATGACCCAGGCCCATTCCTTCCTGGCGATGGAGCTGGCCATCCAAGCCGAAAACATGGCGGATCGATTGGGAAGCTTAAAATAGTACGCAGATTATTTTTTGTTCTATACCCTTCACGGTCACAAATTGCGCTTTTTGAAACGAGCAGGATGCGCAATTTGTGACCGTGGGCATTATAATTTCCGCGGAAACCTGTGTTGAATTGCCATGAAATTGGAGTTGCTAATGAAAAAAATAAGAATCGCCTTAATCGGTGTGGGTGTGATGGGCAGCCTGCACGCCCGAGATATCCAAGCCCTTGAAAATACGGAATTAGCCGCCATTTGCGATATTAATCGCACCAAAGCGGACAAATACGCCGAGATTTACGGCGTACCGGCTTTTTACGATCACCGTCAAATGTTGGAGCAAATCACACCAGACGCGGTGCTGATCGCCACGCCCCATTATGCTCACCCGCCCATTGCCATGGACGCTTTTGCGCGTGGCTTGCATGTGCTCACCGAAAAACCGATTGCCGTGCATGTGGAGGCCGCTCAAGAGATGATCGCCGCCTATTACCAGGCCCGGCAGCAGCATCCCCGGTTGGTTTTCGCAGTGATGTTCCAGCAGCGCACCTACGGATTTTGGAAAAAGATCAAATCTTTGATTGAAGATGGTGAACTCGGAAAACTGGTGCGAACAACCTGGATCATCACGGATTGGTTCCGTACCCAAAGTTACTACGATAACGGAGGCTGGCGCGCCACCTGGAAAGGCGAAGGCGGCGGTGTACTATTAAATCAGTGCCCCCACAATATCGATTTGTACCAGTGGTTCGTGGGGATGCCCCAGCGCGTAACCGGTTTCGCCGCCATCGGCAAATACCACAAGATCGAAGTCGAAGATGAAGTCACCGGTTTTTTTGAGTACGAGAACGGCATGGTCGGCCACCTGATCACCTCTACCGCAGAATCACCGGGCACCAATCGTTTGGAAATCGCGGGCGAGAAGGGCAAAATCGTCTTCGAAAATGGTGGGCTAACCTTCTTTCGCAATCGTTATTCGATGTTCGAGCAGATCAAGACCTCGACCAGTGGTTACGAACCGGTCGAAAGCTGGAAAATCGAAGTGCCTTACCAGCATCACGGGCAGCCTGGACATAAATTGGTAATCGAGAATTTTGCCAATGCCATCCTGAACGGCGAAGCGCTGATTGCCCCGGCTGAAGAGGGCATCCATTCCCTGACTCTGGGCAACGCCATTATGCTGTCATCGTTCCTGGGGAGGCCGGTTGAGCTACCCCTGGACGCGGCGGCCTACGCCGCCAAACTCCGGGAATTGATCGAAAATTCCCGTTTCGAGAAAAACGTGTTGGAGCGGGAGATTAGCGATGTAGGGAGTTCGTTCTCATGACAAAAATCAGCCTGATGACCTTGGGTTGCCCCAATTGGGATTTGGATACGATCTGTGCCCGCGGCCAGGAATACGGCTATCAGGGGGTCGATTTTCGCGGTTATCTGGATCAAATTGATATCACCCTGCTGCCGGAATTTACCACTCGCTCGGCGGAAACCCGACGCAAGCTGAACGAGGCTGGTTTAGCCGTCAGCGGGATCAGTAGCAGCATCCAGGTTTGTGTGCCTGAGGCGTTGGAGAAAAACCTGGATGCTGCTCGACGCACGATCGAGGTGGCTCATGCTTTTGAAGCTATCAATATCCGTATTTATGGTGGTGGCGATTTGTCGCAATATTCCCGGGCAGAATTGGCTGTATTCGGCTGTGAAAGTGTTGCTCGCATCCTGGAGCTTGAGGGAGCCCGCGAGCTAAAATGGTTGTTCGAAACGCATGATCATTGGGTGCAGGCCGAAGCTTGCCGCCTATTGTTGGATAGCATCCCGGACCCGGCCTTTGGGGCGTTGTGGGATATGGGGCACACCTGGCGGGTGGGAGGCGAAAAGCCGGCGGATTCTTGGGCGGCGATGGGAGCGCGGGTGGGGTATGTGCATGTTAAAGATGCGGTTTATGATCCGACTTCACCCCTGGCAATGGACGATGGCTGGCATTATGTGGCACCCGGAACCGGGGAACTCCCATTGGATGAGTCCCTCGCCCTGTTGATGGACTCTGGTTATACTGGCTGGCTGCTCTTCGAACACGAGAAGCGCTGGCACCCCAACCTGCCAGAACCCGAAGAAATCTTCCCCCAATTTGTGCGTTGGATTAAACCGTTGATCGAGTGTTGAGTTATAGGCGCCCAAACATCTGCTCTTTTAAGTCCAGGTAATATAAATAATCATCCGGATCGATATTGGGGGGGCAGCGATGATCGCAAAAGGGGATATAGCCGCCCCGTTCGACTAAAGGCCCTAAGGTTTCCATGTAAGCTTTGATCGCTGCCCGGCCCTTGCCAAGCTCGAGCTTATCGAAGCCGCCCATAATTCGCAGGTCTTTACCGTAGCGCTCCAAAAGTGCCGCGGGATGTTCGCAGCCATTCACTTCATAAGGGAAAAGGCAATTGATTCCACCTTCGAGCATGGCATCCAAAATCGGGCGCACATCTCCGTCGCAATCCACCCACCAGATATCGATGCCGTATTCCTTGAGTTTGGTGTGGATGCGTTTGTAGCGCGGTGTGATCATCTGCTTGAACCAGCGCGGAGAGACGATTGGGCCGGCTTTATAACAAATATCCTCCCAGCCAGCCGCAAAATCGAACTCAAAATGAGGCAAGATTTGATCCAGGGCATGTTCCACCATCACGCACGATGTTTCAACCATATCTTCCACCATCTTGGGATAATCGTAGACGGCATAGGCCAACCCCTCGAAGGTCAGCAAGTCGCGCACCTTTCCGATCATGGAACCCACCCAAATTCCCAGGGGATAATCTCGTTCCGGAGAAGCCCAGCGCGCTTTCAGGGCAGAGATATCTACCATCCGCTCAGGATCATTCAAACGAAATCTTTCGGCCTTGACCTTGTTCCAATCATCAGGGGTTTGAATAGATGACCGGATGTAATGCGGGATGGTGTCGTGCCCATCCAGGGGCACTTCGGCCAGCAAGCCATCCGGGTTGATCAGCACTTTGGTGTTTTCTCGTACTTCGACTACTTCCTCGGTGAATTCCGGCGAAAGCCAAATATTGCCGCCGATGGTAAATTGGCGGTCAAAATTGAAGAAAATATCGGCTTCTTCGTTGTTTCTGATCCCGTTTTCGTAGAAAAGCGGCCAATGCGTGAAATTCTCATCCCAATAACCGAATTCCATATTGAAACAACGATCGACCGGCTGATAGTGCATCTGGGCGTTGAAGCGCTGGCGGTCGGTCAGGGTGCCTTGCCATTTAGGGCGGATGGGCTGAATGGATTTAGACATGGGAACTTGCTCCTGAAATTAATTTTAGGAATTGTAGTGAAGATCGCTTTTGGAATTATCCCATGAAACACAGGCATATTGAGTAATTTGAGTATGATTTAAGCTGAATTGGTTATAAAGCAGACCTCCGAGTTTCGGCTGAAACTCGGAGGTCTGCTTTGTGGATGAAGATCGTTCGACAACTGTCATCAAAGGTACCCCCACTGCGACTCGAACGCAGGTTTCTGCCTCCGGAGGGCAGCGCTCTATCCACTGAGCTATGGGGGCCTGAAGTCGAGCCGATTTTACCACGAGTTTTCGCCAGCGAGCAACGAAGATGATCCGTTATTCAGGAACACGCCTCCGTTTGGGGACATGGCCCAAGGCGTAGAAAGTAGGCACGTACAAAACTCGCTCCCCTCTAATCCAGGCGAGCTCATCCAGTGCTCTCAACCGCTCGAACTCTGCTTGCCAACCCGTATCCGGGTCATCGGCGAATAGAGCTTCCAGGTCAAAGCGAAGTACATCCCACTCGCTTTGTATCTCTTTATGGGATATATTACTCGACCATTGCCCACCAAGGACACCGGTATGGATGTCTACAAGCCCAGCCTGAATAAAAATTTCGCGTAGCCGGCGCCCAATGTACGGGTCTGCCCCCGATTTACGCAGCGATTCTACTTGCCATTTGCCTAATTTATTGAGTTCCAGGGGGTAGTCGATTCGCCCTCCGTAATCCGGTTCTGCAATCGCAAGAATAGCCCCCGAAGGGCGGGTGACTCTGACCATCTCTGCCAGGGCGATTTCTGGATGTGTAATCCAGAGCAGGAAGAAATGGCAGAGGGTGATATCGAAGCTGCCTTCCGCGAAGGGGAGCGAGAGAGCGTCGCCCAAGATTAGGTTGGTTACCACGCCTGATGAATTCGCATAGCTAATATTGTTCGCTGAAATATCGATTCCGTACAGATCCCCATCGAAGCCCAGGGTGGTCTCACCGGCGTTTTTGTCTAACTCTTCCAGCAGGGCACCCGTCCCACATCCAACATCTAACACTCGCTTTGCCGTGGATAAGCCGCTCAGGTCATATAAATACCTGCGAATATCCTTCGTCCAGTGTGTTTGCTGCTGATAGCGTTCGTGCCATTGTTTCGTTGATAGTTGCATCGTGTTCCTGGTCAATTGAATCGGAAATTAGGTTAGAATTGCTTGTATTGACGCTGGAATTTTACCAGTTCAAGTTGAAAGAGAATTTATTGCATCGGAGAGATTTGAATGACGGTCAGCGCTCGAAATCTGATACCCGGTAAGGTGGTTAAGGTTGAGCACGGGGCAGTCAACTCAGAGATCACGATCGAAGCGGAGGGTGGAGTGCAGATCGTTTCGATTATCACGCGCCACTCAGCCCAAAATCTGGATCTGGAAGTTGGAAAACAGGTTTACGCCGTCGTGAAAGCCTCCAATGTGATGCTTGCCACAGATTAGTTATGCAACCCGGTCTGCCTCGCTTTCAGGTGCGCAAATGCGAATCGCCTACCTGCGGCTTGCGCTATCCATATTATCCTGAAACCAATCTGGGGGAAAATTGCCCGCGCTGCCGGGGTGTTACCCACTTGGTCGTTGAAGAGGACCGCTTTGGATACCGCCATACACCCGATCGTTATCAGACAGGGGTTCATCTGGAAGCCCTCTTGGATAATATTCGCAGCGCCTGGAACGTCGGCTCGATGTTCCGCACGGCGGATGGCGCCGGGTTTGGCTGCTTGGGTTTGTGCGGCATCACCCCGAGCCCTGAGAATACTGCAGTGCTAAAAACATCCCTTGGGGCGGAAAAATTTGTAGCTTGGGATCACAATCGCGATGCGGTCGAAGCTGCACAGGAGCAAATACTCAAGGGGTATCGCCTGTGGGCAATTGAGACTATCCAGGGTGCCGTCCCCCTGGATGAAGTTCATTACGATGGTGGGGATT
>DOTA01000277.1 GCA_003513015.1 Chloroflexota bacterium | reverse complement strand
GCTGGTCTACACCATTTTTGGCCCCAACCCACTAATGGCCCGAATCCTACAGGCGATCATCGCCGGCGCGCTGCTGCCCTGGATGACCTATAAGCTGGGAAAATACCTGTTTTCCGAGGCAATTGGCCTGATTGCTGCCGGAATTTCGGCGGTCTATATCTATTTTGTGTATTATGCCGCCACGCTGATGACCGAATCGTTTTATATTCTCGCCATTTTAGCGAGTTTGTACATGGCGATGCTGCTGGTAGAGACCAACCGTTCAACTGAAAAGTGGCAGAAAGTTAAATATGCCCTGCTTTTGGGTCTCATCGCCGGGATCGCCGTGCTTCTCCGGCAACTCTTTATGTTATTTGTGCCGTTTCTGTTTCTTTGGGTTTGGTGGAGTGGCCGCAAAACCGGCACAAAATCACTCATCCCGGCATTGGTACTGGCCGCGGTCATCATCGTCACCATGATTTTGCCCTTCACCATCTATAATTATGCCCGTTTTGATCGTTTTGTTTTGCTCAACACCAATTCCGGGTATGCTTTCTTTTGGGGCAATCACCCGATCTACGGCACGCACTTTGAGCCAATTTTGCCACCCGAAATGGGCAGCTACCAGGAACTCATCCCCCAAGAAGTGCGGAGCCTGGATGAAGCCGCCCTCGAACAAGAATTATTAAAGCGCGGCATTCAATTTATTCTGGATGATCCGGGAAGGTATATCTTGCTTTCCCTCAGCCGGATTCCGCCCTATTTTATGTTCTGGCCCTCGCCAGATTCCGGGACGATCAGTAACATCTCACGCGTCTTCAGTTTTGGGCTGCTGTGGCCGTTTATGCTGTATGGGCTGATCCGGGTACCCTTTTGGAAAGAGGCAAAATTCAAGTTTAAAATCGTATCGCCCTATTTTCTCGTGTATCTGTTTATCTTCATCTACGCGCTGATTCATATCATGACCTGGACGTTGATTCGCTACCGGCTGCCCATCGATGCTTTACTGGTCATTTTTTCAGCCATCCCGCTTTATGAGGGATTCCATTATTTTAGCGGGCGGAAAGCTTTGAAGGCCTAGCGTTATGAAGATTCTCTTTCTGGTGCCGTATGTGCCCACGTTAATTCGGGTGCGACCCTATAATTTGATTCGGACGCTGGCCAGCCGAGGGCATCACATCACGCTTTTGACCCTGTGGACCGATGAAGCCGAGCGGGCTGCGATCCGAGATTTGGAACCCTACTGCCAGAAGATTTACGCCTATCCGCTGCCGAATTGGCGATCTCTTTACAATTGCGGGCGGGCTTTGCCCACCTCCACTCCCTTACAGGCCGTGTATTGCTGGCAACCGGAGTTGGCTGCCACCCTCAGGGATTTAATTCTGGAGAGCGCCCCCGACGACCGTTTTGATGTGATCCATATTGAGCATTTGCGCGGGGCCAAATTTGGGGTGGAGTTGCTCTCCGAGGGTCAGAAACACCCCCAAACCCAGGAGAATCTTTGGCCGCCCATCGTTTGGGATAGCGTTGATAGCATCAGTCATTTGTTCCGTCAGGCATCCTCCAGTTCAAAAATGGGATTCAGCCGCCTGATCACCGGCTTCGATTTGCCGCGCACAGAAAAATATGAGGGCTGGCTGACGGGCCAATTCAATGAAGTTTTAGTGACCTCCCACGTAGATAAAGAGGCTTTTCAATCCCTGATACCCTCGGATGGAAACCAGGAACCCGTAATCACGGTGCTGCCAAACGGGGTGGATTTGGGCTATTTCAAGCCCGATGAAACGGTTTCTCGCGAGGCCGCCACCCTAGTGGTGAGCGGCAAAATGAGTTACCATGCCAATATAAACATGGTACTATATTTGGTGAATGAAATTATGCCGCTCATTTGGGAGCGACGGCCAGATGTGAAACTTTGGATCGTGGGAAAAGACCCTTCGAATGAAATCCTGGCTTTGGCGAAAAACCCGGCTATCAGCGTAACAGGATTTGTGGAATCGGTTTTGCCATACCTGCATAAAGCCAGCATCGCCGTTTCGCCAATTTTATATGGTGCGGGGATTCAAAACAAAGTGTTGGAAGCCATGGCCTGCGGCACGCCGGTTGTAGCAACCCCGCAAGCGATTTCGGCGATCACGGCAAAACCCGACGAAAATATATTGGTTGGGGAAACCCCAGAGGCTTTCGCCCAGGCCACGCTTGAGTTGTTAGACAATGAAATTTTTCGCAGCAAAATTGGCAATGCCGGCCGATTGTTCGTGGAACAGAACCACGATTGGAATAAAATTGGCGAAGACCTTGAAAACATCTATACCAAAGTGAAACAGCAAAAGTTTCAACCGCAATTAAGCTAATCTCATGAAAACAGGTTCTATTATATGGATATCGCCGAACTAATTTACCCCTTACGCCGTTGGTGGTGGTTGATTGTGCTTGCCACAGTGATTGCCGCTGGTGCCAGCTTTGCTGTAGCGCGTCAGCAGCCTCCCACTTACCAATCGAGAGCTACCCTTATGATTGGCCGCACGATCGAGAACCCTAACCCAACCTCAGTGCAATTTAGTCTTGAGGAACAACTGGCTGTATCCTATGCCAACATCGCTAACCGTGAGCCTTTGCGGGATGCCACGATGGAAGCTTTGGGTTTGGATTGGTTGCCGGAATATTCCGTAACAGCGGTCCCCAATACACAGTTGATCGAAATCGTAGTCGTTGATACCGATCCCCAAAGGGCGCAAATTGTAGCCAGCGAAATCGCCAATCAATTAATTTTGGGAAGTCCCACCAGTACAAATCAAGCGGATGTGGAACGGCAAGCGTTTATTAGCCAACAACTTGACACCTTGCAAAAGCAAATCACCGATACACAGGCAGAACTCGAAGATTTAAGCCAGTTATTGGGCGAATTAAATAGCGCCCGGGAAATTTCTGACACCCAAAACCAGATCAGCTCACTCAAAAATAGTTTGGCCTCCCTGCAATTGAACTATGCAAATTTGCTTTCCAACACCGAAAAAGGCGCTATCAATACCTTAACCATCATCGAACAACCGCATGTGCCCACAAGCCCGGTAGGGTCAAAGATGCTGGTGACTGTAGGGCTATCCGCTGCGGTAGGTTTTACTTTGGCCGCGGCAGCCGCATATTTGCTCGAATTTCTCGATAAAACCATCAAAACGGTCGATGAAGTAAAAAGGCTCATTAAAGCCCCAATTTTAGGGTATATTCCAGAGATTCCCCGCAAAGAAGATCGGTGGCATTTTGTCACGAATCACCCTCGCTCGCCAATTTCGGATGCTTTCCGCAATTTGAGAATCAACGTTGATTTGCTCGGTGTTGAGACGAAAACAATTATGATTTCAGGTTCAGCAATTTCGGAAGGCAAATCCACCATCGCGCTGAACTATGCCCAAATTGCCACACAGGCAAATAAAAAAGTGGTGTTTGTCGATGGCGATTTGCGTAAATCTAAGATGAAAGAGGCCCTTAAATTGGAACAAGATACCGGCCTCAGCACGCTGCTAAATAGCCCGGCCAAGTTGAAAGATGTGGTCTTTACTCTGGATCAAAGGTTGACCATCATCCCCAGTGGCTCGTGCCCGCCAAACCCCACGGAATTGTTGGGGTCCGAAAAGATGGATCGCATCTTAACCCACATCAAAGGCATGGCTGACTTGATCGTAGTTGACAGCCCGCCCCTTTTTGTTACCGATGCCGCAGTACTCGCTAAAAAAGTGGATGGCATCCTGCTTGTCGTGCAACTGGGAAAATCGCGTAGGGATACGGTTAAAGAGATGATGGTTCAAATCGAACGCACGGGGACTTCCGTTCTGGGTGTAATCATCAACAAAATCTCAAGCGGTTCTAATTATTATTCAAAATATTATGGCAGCTATTACAACATCCCTGATTCTGAACAAAATGACGCGGATATTTCTGAGACAGAAATTGAGAACAACCCTCAAGAGCCTGGCGTAGAAACGGACGCGACCAGCGAACCTCCTAAAGATGAGATGAAACCTGATCCGGAAATAATTTTGAACGAGCAAAACCGCGAAATTAGCAGCCATTCCGAAGATGTTCCCCAAGGCCGAAATCCGAAACTGAGAGGCTTGCTAACCTTTGGGTAGATCACCTTGTAGGCATTTTCGTGTGAACCTAACCAGGTTTTATTACTAAAATTGATCCAAGTTCGTCAGGGCAGAGCATTAAGTGAACTCAAGTTCTTAATTCTCTGCCCTTTTTGGTAAAGCACAAAAATATTTTTTTATGGGTAAATGCTATGAAAACTATCAAATTTCTCTATTTATTATCAATTTCACTGATCCTGGTACTCGTAAATGCTTTCCCCAAACCAGGAACCATCCTGGCTTCCACGCTGAATTTTGCGGATCAAAATCAGTCTGAAGTGTTGATTGCTGATGCTACCCCACGCCGAACGAATATCCCCTATTTTGAAAATAATATTACCTGGGCAAAATCAGCAATCTTCTGGTTTGGCATCAACGAACAAGGCTTTCCCGGCAAAAATTATGCCGATGCGCGCCTGGCTTACACCCCGCAAGCCCTTGAGATTCGCCTGACGATCGTTGACTACTACCTGTGGTATAACACCAATCCCCAAAGCGGCGATGACCTTAGCCAATATGATGCGATAGCAATCTATTTGGATACCGTTCACAACCATGCCCTGACCCCGCAGACGGATGACTATCTATTTTTATTGGGCAATAACAATAATTTGCCGAATGCCTCAAACTACCAACGTGAGGCTCGCGGCAATGGTTCTACCTGGAATGAAAATTGGGATGGCAGTTGGACGGCTCTGGCAATGCCCTCGTGGTCGTGCGATCCGGGTTTAAATGACAACGCTTGCGGGATTGATTTTGGTTGGATCGCCAGCTTTGTGATTCCCTGGTCAACCTTAGGGTATTCTGGGCCCCCCGCGGCAGGAAGCTTGTGGGGGTTGGGTGTGCAACTCTTCGACCGGGATGATAACCCACCCGCGGGAGCAGTTGCACCGGAATTTTGGCCTGAAACTTTCCAGGCCAGCAACCCATCCACCTGGGGCGAAATCCACTTTGGTGTGAGTCAATACACGCCATCCACTCAAATCCCGAGTGGCAGTACCATCATTCGAGCAGCTTCGCCTACCGATAACACAGTCGAAGATGCCTGGATGGGTGGGGGTGGCTGGTGCAATGGCGGCCACGAAGGGGAAGGCGAAACCAATCACGGCGATGATGCCGATTTATTCACAGGCAGCGAAATCAAGCCCACTCACTTCCCGTGTTACAACAAAAGCTTTCTGCGGTTTCAGCTAGATGCTATTCCACAAGGCGCAGAAATCATCTCGGCAACACTCACGTTGCATTTCTGGGGAAATGCCGCCGAAAGTGACCCCAATGACCCCCAACCGCCCTACTCGTGGGTACACCTATTTAGTGTCACCGACGATTGGGGAGAGATGACCATCCACTGGAATAATGCCCCCATGGCACAAGAAAACATCTCGGCGATCGAGGTTTTCCCCTACCCTTATATTCCGCCTGTCTGGCCCGGCCAAGCCTACATTTGGGATGCAACCAAAGCGATAGCCGAAGCTTTCGCGGCGGGAAACCCTGCCAACCTGGCAATTTACAGTTCAGATACCGGCCGTGATACCAGCAAATATTTCACCGGCTCCGAAGTTGGCGATTGGGATGAGGTAGGCCGACCAACCTTAAAAGTCATTTGGGCCATCGACAACCCTAATCTGACCGAAAGAATATACCTGCCGCTGGTAGTAAAATAGAGAAACCTATGCCCAACCGTTTAGCGCAAGAAAATTCCCCCTACCTGCTGCAACACGCCCATAACCCCGTCGATTGGTTTCCCTGGGGTGCAGAAGCGCTTGAAAAAGCCCGCGCCGAAGATAAACCCATCTTTTTGAGCGTGGGTTATGCCGCTTGCCACTGGTGCCATGTAATGGAACACGAATCCTTTGAGAACCACGCCACCGCGGCTCTAATGAACGCCTACTTTGTCAACATCAAAGTCGATCGCGAAGAACGCCCCGACATCGATGACATCTATATGCAGGCCGTGGTCGCCATGACGCACCAGGGCGGCTGGCCCATGAGCGTATTTCTGACTCCCGAGGGCCAGCCCTTCTATGGCGGCACCTACTTTCCCCCAGCGCGGCGCTACAACATGCCGGGATTCAATGAAGTTCTACAAACTGTGGCCCAACTCTGGCAGGAAGATCGGCAGCAACTTCTCGAAAGCGCCCAAAACATCAGCGCATATCTTCAAAACAATGCCCCCCAACCCGGCACAACTGCACCCCTCACGCCCCAAGTCACGGAGGAGGCTGCCCAACTGCTGGCACAAAATTACGATTGGCAAAATGGCGGCTGGGGTCAGGCACCGAAATTCCCGCAACCTATGATTATCGAGTTTTTGCTGCAACGCGCCGCTCGTAGCGATCAAACTGCTCTAAAAATCAGCGAGCACGCTCTGCAAGCCATGGCCCAGGGCGGCATGTACGATGTGGTCGGCGGCGGCTTTGCGCGGTACAGTGTGGATAACCATTGGAAAATTCCGCATTTCGAAAAAATGCTCTACGA
>DOTA01000345.1 GCA_003513015.1 Chloroflexota bacterium | reverse complement strand
ATCAAATTCCCCCTACAATGTGTTTTATCATCTCACCGCAGCAGGCGTGGCGGTACGCTATACCAGCGAATTCGATTTTGAAGGCGATGGTCTCCCCGAACGTTATTTCACCTTCCGGCATTCGCCCGATCAAAAACTGGAACTCTGGATCATCGCCGAAAAAGCCAGCGGATTCGCGGCTCTTTTTGTGGATACCGTTGATTTCAGCAACCCCACCATCACCAGTTACACTACCCGTCAGGGTGTGGAGATCGTCTGGTTGGGTCGCCAACAATCCTTCAGTTTGAGTCGCTTCCCCAACACCGATGAAGTTTACATCACCCGTTATGCGCCCAGCTATTTTTATCAGGATTACACCCTGGAGGCTCTCGACAGCGCCATCAACGCGCTGCTTTCCGGAGCTGCGCCGCTGCTAATCCGAGATCAACTCATTGAATTGCGCCGCTCAGAGAATTTTGCTTGTCTAACAGATGTGAACTGTTCTTACTTTTATTACACGTTGGGGCTGGCAAACGAACTTGGGTATGATGAAGCCGGCGCGGTTGAGAGTTATCTGTACAATTGGAATGAGTACCCCGGCACGATCTTTACAGCCATGTCCCGACTCAAACTGGCCTATAAGCCCGGTTATGGCCCGCCACCAACCTATACACCCACACCCACCAATACTGCCACCGTGACGCCCTCACCAACCATCACCCTGACCCCCACACTGACCCACACGCCAGGGCCTTCACCCACGCCGACGCTGACCCACACGCCTGGCCCATCGCCGACCCCAACCAGCACACCCACACCCACGGGTACGCCTACGCCTACCAACACCGCAACCGCCACGGCAACCGCTACAGCTACAAGTACGGCAACCGCGACCGCGACCGAAACACAGTAACAATGAACAAACCCTGGCGATTAATTCAACACATCCCCGCCCGAGGCCCCTGGAACATGGCCATTGACGAAGCCATTCTCGAAGCAAGTGGGCGCGGCGAAGTGCCCCCCACTTTACGGCTTTACGCCTGGGAGCCAGCCTGTCTATCTATTGGCTATGCGCAACTATTTTCGGATGTAGATTTGACCCGACTTCAAAATTCAGGCTGGGAGGTGGTGCGGCGGGCAACAGGCGGGCGGGCCATTTTGCACACTGATGAGCTAACCTACTCCGTCAGCGGCCCGCAAGACGAGCCGCGCCTGACGGGCGGCGTGCTCGAAAGTTACCGGCGGCTCTCTGAAGCTTTACTGACAGCCCTGCAAATGCTAGGAGTCCCTGCGGAGGCCCTACCGCAGCCACAAAAACCGGGATCAAACGGCCAGCCTAAAGAACCGGTTTGCTTTGAAGTACCTTCCAATTATGAAATCACCGTCCACGGTAAAAAACTGGTGGGCAGCGCCCAGGCCCGCAAAAAAGAGGGGGTTTTACAGCACGGCACCCTGCCCCTCTATGGCGATCTGACCCGCATCACGCAAGTACTGGCCTACCCGGATGAACACGAACGCCAAAAAGTGGCCCAGCGTTTGCTGGCACGCGCCACAAATATCGAAACCGTGCTGGCGCGGATCGTCACCTGGGAGGAGGCCGCCGAGGCTTTCAAGCGCGCCTTCCGCGAAACCCTGGATTTACATCTGGAACCCGGCACGTTAACCTCCGCTGAAATCGCCCGCGCGGAGGCATTACTGAAAGAAAAATACGCTCATCCGAGTTGGACTGAGCGTATTTGAATGCGGGGTTACGCTTTGGGATGGGGCTACTCCTGAACGAAAATCACTTCCGGGTACCCCAAGGTTTGGAACAGGCGCAGCAGATAATATTCAGCATTGGTTTGAGCTTGATCGAGAATGCCATCTTCGAGGGCGGCTTTTTCGATCTCGTCTTCGGCGGCCTGGCGGGCTAAGGTTTCAAGGTCCATATTACCTTTGGTGAATAGGCCAGTATCGCGATCATACACGTAGGATTTATCATTATCCAGGGTGGATACAAAGATTTCGGGCTGGGGCAGGCGTGCATATAGGGTTCCGGAATCCACCCAAAGGTCGTCGGGATTGATTTTTGCCAAATCGACTCCGGCAATCACGGTTCCGTGGGCCACGAAAATCAGCTTATCGCCAAATAAAACCCACAATTCCTGCTGCCCACTCTCGGCCTTGACCACTTTTTCGATGGAATATTGAATGGTTTCCAGGCGAGCCAGCGAGCGCACATCGTGGATAATCGTGATGGGGTCGGGCAAAATTGTGGGCGTGGGGTGCAAAATTTCCGCCATCTGGGTGGCTAACCCACCCGTCATGGCCGCCACATCATCCACGGGTTGCACCGCCCGGTCGGCGGCAGCACTGACATTCTGGGTCATATCGACTACCGCCGAAATCAAAAAGAAAGCCGAGAGTGCTGCGATCAGCAAAACGCCAATTACTAAAGCCCAAAGTTTTTTATCTGTCATACTTTGCATTATACTTTGGAATGAAAAATCGAAAAGTGGAGATTATTTAAATTATGGCCCTGGGCGTGCTCACGCTGCAAATTGAAATTCCCGGCTGCCAATCGCTCAAAGAAAAACGCAGCCGCCTGAAACCGCTGCTGACGCGCTTGCACCGCGAATTCAACATCTCGGTGGCCGAAATTGGCCATCAGGACGCCTGGAACAGCGCTGTAATTGCCTGCGCGCTGGTCAGCAGCCATGTGGGGCAAACCCAACGCGCTTTGCAGGGTGTGATCACCTGGGTGGAGAGTTACTGGCCCGATGTAACCGTGATCGATGATCGGATTGAAATTATCTAAATGCGAAGGGAGAAAAATTGATGGATTTACAACTGAAAGGATTAAAAGCCCTGGTAACGGGCGCCAGCCAGGGGCTGGGATTTGCCACCGCGCGCAAACTGGCCCAAGAAGGCTGCGCGGTAGCGATTAATGGGCGCAACCCCGAAAAATTAGCGGCAGCAGCCCAGAAATTGGCGGCTGAAACTGGCTCGCAAGTGATTGCTCTTTCTGGAGATGTAACCAATCCCGGAGAAGCCTCCATGCTGGTTCAGCAAAGTGCCACGGCCCTGGGTGGGCTAGATTTGCTCGTCACTAACGCGGGCGGACCTCCGGCTGGTAAATTTGAAGATTTCGATGAGGCAGCCTGGCAGCAAGCCGTGGAACTCTCGTTTCTTAGCCATGTGCGCTTGATTCGAGCGGCATTGCCTTATTTGCGAAAATCCAATGCGCCCAGCGTGCTGACGGTGACTTCAATTACCGTTAAAGAGCCACTGCCCAACCTGATCCTCTCAAACAGCGTGCGCCTGGCCACCGCGGGATTGACAAAATCGCTCTCCCAAGAACTAGGCCCGGAGGAAATTCGCTTTAATTCGATTTTGCCGGGCTGGACAGTCACCGAGCGCGTGCAAAATTTGATGGAGCACCGCGCTCAAGTTAACGGGACATCCCCCGAAGCGGAATTCAAAAAACAAAGCGCGGCAATCCCCCTGGGGCGCATGGGCCAACCCGAAGAGTTTGCCAACGCCGCGGTTTTTCTGCTTTC
Source organism: Chloroflexota bacterium (assembly GCA_003513015.1). Lineage (GTDB taxonomy): Bacteria > Chloroflexota > Anaerolineae > Anaerolineales > UBA11858 > UBA11858. Next base: position 7,757 of record DOTA01000345.1, on the reverse strand, counting down.
GCCCGCAGCCAGTTATATCAGCGGGGTAATGCTGCAAATCGACGGAGGGTTGTACAGCGGAACGTTGTAATTTACCGGTGAACTTTTATCGGTCTGGCAGCTCATAAAAAGCAAGGTCAGCCAGATCAAGTTGAACAAGATTACCGCGGCAAGTATAAACATATTGCGCCGGGCAGGTGGTTTTTGATCCATGGGTTTCACTCCGGGTGCGAGAATCAAAAAGACTGCCGCTTCGATTTGGCAGTCTTTTTCTGGCAACGTGCCGCCCTGCTATTGCAAGTGAAGGATAATTTTGCCTTCATTCCACAATTCTTCCAGGCGATAAAATGATCGGCGGTCGGGGGCAAATAGATGCACCACAATATCGCCATAATCCACCAGCATCCAGCCTGTTTTGGGGTCACCTTCGATGCGCGGGCGAATATGATGCTCCGTTTTTATGCCGCGCTGGACGGCATCTGCCAAGGCATCGAGCATACGATCGCTGGTACCAGAGCAAATCACGAAATAATCGGCAATCGTGGTTATCTCACGAATATCTAATAACAAAATATCCTCGCCCTTCTTCTCTTCGAGGATATCGACAATGGTGTGGGCAACTTCTAAACTATTCAGTGTATATTTCTCCTTTCGGTTTTTACTCCCCAATGGGGGTTGTAAACATTTTACTATAAACCGCACCGCTTGGCTGCAAATCGCTTTTTAGCAAGTGGATCTCTCGCACTCGCACTGCTCCTAAGAAACCAACTGAACTGGCATTGAGCACCTCTCCAATTTTGCTCACATCCTTGGGTGAGGCAGTTCGTGATACACGGCCCAAGGTCAGGTGCGGGGAAAATTCGCGCTCATCTGGTGGGTAGCCTACCCGGGTGGTGCGGGCTTCGATACTGCGCTGCAAAGCCATCAATTCCGGGGGGGCCTCGATGCCCACCCAAATCACGCGCGGCCGCCGAATTTTTGGAAAGGCACCTAAACGACCCACACTAAATTCCATGGGTTTGGCTTGAGCAGCCTCAGAAGCGATAATTTCCTTTAAGACCCCTAAATTGTTCACCGAAACATCGCCCAAGAACTTGAGTGTGAGATGAATATTTTCGACCGGAACCCAGCGAACTGATTTTTCCCCCAGTTGTTCTTTCAATTGTGCAGAAACCTGCGCTAAATTTTCCTGGACTTCGGGCGGCAAATCAAGCGCGATAAAAGCCCGGATTACAGACATTCAATTTTCCTATTCCCTACCTAATAGCAGCGGCTTCAATGACTTTTCGGACAGCCGCGTTTAAATCTTGAAAAGCGACAGGTTTCGTGAGGTAAACATTGGCGCCGGCATCCAAACCATCTTTGATATCCGATGGCAGGCTCTTGGCAGAAACCACAATCACCGGGATCTGTTCTAAGCGCGGATCGCGGCGGATAAAGCGNNCCGCCATACGATTTAAGTACATGGTGCCCGCTTAATCGCATCATCTCCGCAAACATCTCAGCGGTATCCGGTTCATCTTCCACAATTACAATCTTTTTGGGCTCAGTAGTCATCTTCACGAAGATACTCCTTTGATTTGACCCGCTTGAGATAAAAACACAACTTTGGGGCAATATCAATTTTACAATGAAAATAGCATAATTCAAAAGAGATTACAAGGGAAAAAGGTAATGTCTTTGTAAAAATGGGACTTACTAACTACCCTCTGATGCTGGCCGATAGCGCTGATAATCTGTTGGAGTATCCAAATCAAGCAGCACCGAGGGAGTTAGTGCCTCTACAAAACAAGTTTCAGAGAGATGCCGGTTCAAAAAATCCCGTAAGGTTGCCGGGGGAGAAATTTGGAGAATCTCAGCCCAAAAATCACGCGTTACTAACCAGGGATGCCCGCGCCGTTTCTGAAAACTAGGCACCACCAGAGGCGCTGAGTGCTGCCGATAAGCCGCCAGCACCGCCCGGACTACCTCCAGTTCAATCTGCGGTTGATCGCCTAAAACCACCAAGGCCGCTTCAAAATTTTCGGGGAGCGCTTCAATTCCGATCTGTAATGAGCGCGCCATCTCACCATTGGCAAAATCGGGATTGAAAATCGTCCGGGCTACTGTGCTGCGTAAGGCAAGTTCAACTTCGGAGTGATGCCCACCTGTAACCACAAGAATCTCATCGATTGCAGACTGTTTAAGCACCTGCTCCACCCGCCCAATCACCGTGGTCTCCCCCCAGGGCAAGATCATTTTCGGGCGGCCCATCCGCTGCGAGCGCCCGGCAGCCAACACTATAGCGGCGATCATGCCGTTAGCTCCAAAAAGCGCCGATAATCTTCGGGGGTATCGACATCCAACAAAAGTAAATCATCGTGCCAGGGGAGCCAATTAACCGGATATTTACTAAACAACTGACGCCCGCCCGCTTCGCCGGAGAGCGCCAGCAAATCGGCGAAAGTCACCTGATCAAATAAAACCGGATTGGCACGCTGACCATCGACCAGGAGCGCCGTGATGGGATTTAAAGTTTGGGTGTGTTCCGCGACCAATTTGCGGAGCAACAATTCTGAAATTTGAGGTTGATCGGCCAATAAGAAGATGATTCCCCCGAATAAAGGTATCCCGTTTACCAAACGGATGGGACAACGGATCGGAACCGGATAAACGGATGCCAGCGCCTGCACCCCGGCCCTGACGGATGTTCCCTGACCCTGCTGCCAATCGGGGTTATGGATCAGTTTTATGGGCAGACCCGTGAGGGCCTGTTGAATTTGATTGATCTGCTCCCCACAAACCACAACCACCGGGTTTAGCCCGGCCCGAAGAGCCTGTTGCGCCACATGCCAGATAAATGGCTGGCCGTGCCAATCCAAAAGTTGTTTGGGGCTGCCAAAACGCCGCGCCTCCCCAGCCGCCAGGATGACCGCAGCCGTGGGTTCGTAAACGGCATAAATTTCAGGCGTGGATGTGGCAAATGATGATTGGGATTGCAAGGAAGCGATGATAATGCTTTGATACTCGGGCCACAACCGGGGGGCAATCGCGGCAGCCTGCGCTTGTAAGGTTGGGGTATCAGCCTGATTTAGCAATGCGACGCGCCGGGCACCTGCCGGGACGTTTTTCAGGCCGCCCGCGGGGTGCGTTAACACCCGAATGAGGGCCGCGGGAGTGATGCTATCGCCAGGTTGCAAACCTGAAAGGGTGGCAAAAATCTCCGGGCGATGGACGAATTTAGGTGTCAGAGGTTGCCCCAAACCCGAAAGTCCGGCTACCACAACCACGGTATCTACAAATTCCGGGATGGGAGGTTCGTGCTCGGCTGGGGCTTTGAGAGGCAATTGGCGGGAGCCATCGGCCTCGATGAGCAGCGGGATTTGACGGGCCTCTGCCAGGGCCAGGAGGCATTCCAGTTTGGCGGCACTCACCCCCGAAATCCGGTTGGTGGTTCCATCCAGGGGGCCAGTAATCAAAATAACGCCGGAAAAAGAGTCCGCGGCAAGCGCGTCGATTTGATCCTCATAAAAATGTTGATCTGCCCATTGAATTTGAGAAACCCCCAGATGGGTAGTGGCCGTTACCAGCACTGGCCCTGGCAGGCCGCGGGCGCACTGGAACATGGCACTGGTTTTGCCACCCGCGCCGACAAAGGCTACCCTGGGGGGCATAATGAGGGTATCGAAGCGCAAGGCACGGGTTAAATCCATAATTTTTGGCGAATCTCCGGGCGGGTGAGCAGGGCTTCGAGCACGCCGCCGCCAATGGCCAGTGATTTTTCAGAGATCAGGGTAGCAAAGCGGGAATCGTTGCGGGGGTCGAGATCGCCAACTTTGGTGCCGCATTCCACCGGCAAGCCCGCGTGGAGCAAGCCGCGCAGCAAACCATCAAAAGGGGCTACAATGGGTGTGCCGGATACTTCGGCGATGAGTTGCCCGGCCTGAAGGCGGCTGCCGATATCGAGATGGGTGACAAAAGTGCCATCTGCCGGGGCACGCAGCACGCGGTCAGATTGGTGGCGGGCCACCGTGCCGGGGATGCCGGTATCGGCTTCAGGCGCGCCTAGCCAGATGACACGGCCTAAAAAGTGGCCGCGATTGGTTTCGATGGCAGCATGGCAGTTTTGACCGGCAACAAACCCAGGCCCGAGGCCGATCACGAGTGGGGCAACCGGCAAACCAGACTCAGGCGGAAGTTTGGTCATGCGGGCATCGATCAGCGCCAGAGGCGCGGATAGCACCTGGGAGGCGCTGAGAAGATTTAAATTGGGATCGATCAATATCGGGATTTCTCTGGCGGCAAAACAGGCCAAAGCTTCGTCATCAGTCTGCACGTGGCGAGCGGTGAGGCCTTCTACGATGATCTGGCCGCGATAAATGGCCTCTGCAAATGATACGAGACGGCGCACAGCCAAAGGCTGAGGGCGTTCAGTGATGAGGAGATTCAGCCCGGCGCGATGCAGCCGCAAAGCCACACCGCTGGCGAGATCACCGCCGCCACGGATGAGGATGAAGGGAGGGTTTTGACTCACAAGGGAGGATTGTAGCACGGGCCAGAGGCGGGAGTCAACGAATGAAGCCTGTTTACTTCGGTAGAAATCCAATTAAGGATAATCAGCATCCTTCAACGCTGTTCAGGATGCTGATTGCGACATAATAAAATTAGGGGGCGGCTACTAACGTAAATCGCCAGAAGGCTTAGGAAGATAAATGAAACGGTCAGGGGTTCAAGTAAGGTTCAACGTTCTCTAAAAGTGTTTCTGCGCTCTTCTTACCGTAATCCAAGTGATGAACTTGACCATTGTGGTCAATAATCAGCATGGGCGAAAGGGGCGGGTTTAGGTACTGGGCGGTGTACAAATTCCCCAGGGCACGCGCAATTTCAAGGGGGGCAACGGCAAAGTGCCATTCAAAGCCATAATCTTCGGAATATTCTTTTAGAGCGACTGTGTCTTCATTCACATCCACATCCAGGCTGACAGAAATCAGATCGTCAGGATTGTCCAGCAACTTGTGCATTTTGCGGACTTCATTCGCCTGGAAAAGACAATTGGGGCACCACATGGCCATAGTTTCGAGCAGCACGACCTTACCGGCATAATCATTCATGGTAAAGGTTTCGCCCGTTTGGGCATCAGTCAATTCAACTTTGAACCAGGCTGGGGTTGTAGCGGCTGTTTCGGTGGGTTCTGCGACAGCGGTTGAGCCACAAGCTGTTAATAACAGCGCCGTCAGGAAAAGCAGAAGAGCAGCAATTTGGAACAAAGGCCTGGTAAGCATTTTTCTCTCTCCGTTTACCAGTAAAAAGGGAACAAACCACAAACTCAGTTCGCTCCCAAAATAAATTTACAAATAATGGCTCTCCCGTTTTTAACGGGAAAACCGGCGAATCGTGGGGGTTGAGAGCGTGCAAAACACGCTCTCAACCCCCACATATCTCTTTTTTTACGGCGAAGCCGGTAGAGCCCAAATAATCCAATGAAAAACGCTCGCGTGGCTGGCAAGAAAGAATTTAGGTTGGCACACCCGGTGTTTTTATGAGTGCTTTTTTCTCATATAGAACAGACTTTGAATCCCGATGAAGATCAAGGTTAACACCCCCACGCCGATACGGGTCCACCAGGAACTCAGCGTGCCATTAAACTGAAGGATGGAAACGATGGTGCCATTGATCAGAACCCCAAACAGGGTTCCAATTACATTTCCAACGCCACCCGTTAACAGGGTACCACCGATCACAACCGAGGCAATAGCATCTAATTCCATTCCGGGAGCGTAGCCGCCATAGCCGGAGAGCAAGGAAACGCTCCAGACAACCCCGGCGAGGGCAGAACAAAAGCCGCTGAAGGTATATACCGCGATCTTTGTGCGCCTGACGCGCAACCCCATCAATAGCGCAGATTGCTCATTGTTCCCAATGGCATAAACAGTCCGCCCAAAGCGAGTGAAATACGACAGATAAATGGTAACCAGCAGCAGTAAAGGCCCGACCAAGGAAGGGATATACACATATACATTATCCAAAAAAGGAATATACACTTTGGTCAATGCCAGAAAACGATAAAATTCGTTTTGGATGGGCAATGCTTCCAGGGTAATGATATATGCCATCCCACGGGCAAAAAAGAGACCCATCAGAGTTACAATAAATGGTTCCACTTTAAAAAAGTGAATGATGCAGCCCAAAGTAAACCCAAACGCGATTCCCATTAAGAGCATCAGCGGCATGACGACTGCGGGGCCCACACCTTTATCCAATAACGCAGCGGAGGCCGCCGTAGTCAGGGCAATCATCCCAGCTACGGAAAGATCAATCCCTTTACTGATGATTACAAGCGTCATTCCGATAGAAACGATCATCAGACTGGCCGTATTGATAAACAGGTTAAAAAACACCTGCGGTTTTTGCATGGCAGGGTACAGACGGGTTCCCACAAAGTAAACCAGGACAAAGACCGAAATCGTTGTTAATAAAGGTCCGTTATTTATTACGAAATACTTCAATCGTTGCAGCATTTCGGAGCTTTTGTTTACCTGAATGGGCTTAATTTGTTGCGCCATGTTGAGACCCCTTCCGATCGGTAAATTTATTCAAAATTCGATGAGTGTAATCAGAGTAAAGCAGAATCACAACCAAAACCAGCAAAGCTCTGCCCGCCAATAAGGCATTGGCCGGCACCCCAAAGGTGTACATCGTAATTGTAAAGGTCCAGATAACCAGTGCGCCAAGCACACTGGAGAACAGAGAAAATCGTCCGCCGGTCATCATTGTTCCACCAATGACAACCGCCAGGATGGCATCCAATTCNNGCAATCGCAGCGCAAAAACCGCAAAAGGTATACACAAATAATTTGATGTTCTTTTCGCTGATGCCACTGTAATAAGTGGCTTTGGCATTGACGCCCACCGATTCAATGAAAAGACCAATCGCGGTTTTGCGAACCAGAACCCAGGCAAACAAGAAAACAAGCGCGACGATGTAAATTGACACCGGCAGCCCCAAAATAAATCCATTTCCAAAGAAGAAATAGGGGGTGTAATAAATGGTCATGATCTGCCCATTCGTGATTAATTGGGCAATTCCGCGGCCAGCTACCATCAGGATGAGGGTGGCCACCATCGGCTGTATTTTGCCCCTGGATACCAACCACCCATTCCAAAGACCACACAAGGTGCCTGCACCTAAAGTTGCGAGAACGATCAACCAGAGGGGCGTATTTGTGGCGTCTTTTGTCAAAATATCGTTCGTAATCAGTTTATTCCCCAAGGCGGGGTTAATCAAGACCGCGCCCATGGCCGCCGAAATGGCAATGACGGCACCAACCGAAAGGTCAACGCCCCCAGTGGCGATCACCAGCGTCATACCAATCGCCACCAGCATGAGCGGAGCAGCATTGTTGAAGACATCAACCATATTGCCGTATAAGTGCCCATCCAGGATACCAATTTTGAAGAACCCGGGAGCAAAAATGGCATCTATAATGAGAATCAGAGCCAGGGCAACGAGCGGCCAAAATGTACGACTTTCGCGAAAACGTTTGAAGAAATCAGGGTTGTTTTTCATACATTACCTGCCATCGTTTGCAAAATAGTCTGATCATCTACATCGCCAGGATATTCAGCCGCTTTCTTGCGATCTCGCAACACAACGATTTGATGGCTGGTGCGCAGGACCTCTTCCAACTCAGAAGAAATAAACACACACGATTTTCCTTCTTCCGCCAGATCCAACACCAGTTTCTGGATTTCCGCTTTTGCGCCGACATCAATCCCGCGCGTGGGTTCATCCAAGATCA
>DOTA01000177.1 GCA_003513015.1 Chloroflexota bacterium | reverse complement strand
CACGGCTTTTCCCGCGCTCAAATCAGCATCGAAGAAATCATCCTGGATTTTGAGGCGCTCCCCTTTCAGGTAGCTGCGCAAGAATTCCAGCAGACGCTCGGGGCCTTCGACGCCATCGTATTGGGGATAACGAGATTTGAGAAATGCCCCCAGGTTGCGCAGGGGCAACAAGATGGGCAGATAGCCGTTTTCTTCCAGGCACAAACGATCTTGTACCAGGGTGGTCCCCTCGGCGCGGTCGCGTGCGAAGGTCAACGCCAGGTAACGCAGCAGGGTGGTCTTGCCGCTGCCGGGATCGCCCAGCACCACCAAATGGCGATGATCGTTGAGGGCCTGCTCCACGCGCACGTTAACGGTCTCGCTGAGGCGGCGTTCCATGCCATGCTTGAAGCGTTCACCGGGAGCCAGGGCGGCTTCTTCGGCCAGCCAGTGCTCTTCAATTTCCCGTGATTCTTCAGCGAGCCGCGTCCGTTGCTGGGTGGCGCGCAGCGTGATGTAGATTTGATCCAATTCCACGTTGACCAGCCTGCCCCCGGAGCGAATGCCCTGGTGTTGTAAATAGCGATTGTGGGCGATCACGTGTTCCAGGTAGCGCCCCAAGGCAGTTTTGCGGTTGACGGCAGGCATTTCCACGCGATCATCGCCGAAGACCACTTTGCCGCCTTCTGTGACGATGATCATCTTTTCCGCCGTGATTTTATCTCGCATGACCGCGTCACCACCCTGGGTATCTACATCTCCCATGACCGCGGCCCCGCCTTCGGTTTGCACGTGAGTGCTGTTAGCCGCATGGTGGTTCACATCGCGTACCTGACCAATTTGCAGCGCATCATCCCCGGCTTCTTGATTGATTTTTGCACCGGTAACCAAATCCCCCGCTTGGTTATCGTTGCCCTGGGCCAGCGCGCCAGCTTGGGTTTGAGCGAATTGTCGCTGTAGGGCGGCGAGTTCAGCTTTGGTGCGTTCCAACTCGGCGCGTAGTTCATCATCCTCAGTTGTCATCGAAGGTCCCTCTATCCATAAAAATGCCGCCCGCAATTTGTGCGAGCGGCACCGTTTCTGTTATCATCGGGTTGCCACGCACCCTACTGCGTGTGCGGCTAATCCGTCAGGATTAGCTGACCGGGCATAGCTGCCACTACCATTGGCGGACTACTGCCCGGTTTTTTTAATTGTCTCCTAAAGTATAACATTCCTTGGTATCCACCTAATCAATATCTATGCGTTGATGTAGAGCTTCAAGCTTTGATCTGACTCTCTGCCTCGCGCCACTCAACATAGATAGCCTGGGCTTGCTCGATCACCTGCGCCGGGGGCACGCTCTCTAAGGGTTTAACCAGCCCTTCACCTGCAACCCCGACCAGCCAATCGTTGGTGCCCAGGCGCTCCAACACCGGGGCAAAGGTGGCAAACAGCTTATCTTCCAATCCCAACGGGCGGCTGATTCCCAACAGACTAGCAAACCCGGNNAGGAGATAGGGATTGATCGGAATTCATCTGTGGGTTCATAGTTTTGTGACTTTCCAAAATGCAAGAGCCTGCCAGTTGTTTGACAGGCCCTTTTTTGATACAATCATCCTGCAAGCAACCACAATTTGCTTGTGCCCTGGGTGCCCCCTTCACTCAGGACTTTTTTTTGTTGAGGTTCCAGGTTACGTGCGTAACTGGGGAAGAGTTTAGTACTTACTTCAAGTTAATTTAATGACTTGAAGTAAGTTGCGCAATAAAAAAGACAGCTTATAAGCTGTCTTTTTTAATCCAGGTAATAATATCGCTATATCGATTAACCAGCTAGCGGGCTTGATTTTGATTTATAAGGTGTGCCATCTGAATTAAATACTCTTCGCCCCTGCGAACCAGTCTTCTGATGAATCTTGGCACAATAATCTATATCAGCTTTATCAATTAATGTCCTATAACCATCGCTATCTAACCGTTTAACAATCCCTTTTTGCATCCATCGCGTGATAGTTCCAGTTGGAATACCATACTCACGCGCCGCATCGCTAATGCTGATTCTTATACCCTCTAGTTGAGCATCGTATTCAGGCAAGTCTTCCATTTTCTGAGGTAGGCTTTCTTCACTCACTACAATCTCTCCATTTACCGTGGCCGCAGTTATTGTACCCGCTTCAACACGCTCGCGCAATTCGGTCTCAGACAGACCAAGTTCACGAGCAGCTTCAGGGAGAGGTATAAATTTAGGGAGAGAAGAATTCATAATTAGTTTGAACCTTGTCCGAAACACGAGCATCACATCTATTGCAAAGATAACTTCAATGATGGTCTCCTAAACACGCTCGTTAGCGCATATTAGTAACCACACAACAATTGATTTTCTAAGCGTAAATCGACTTAAAACACAAAACGCCCTGGGTCATCACCCTGGGGCGCTGTGTCTTCATTGGGGCATGATGACCCTTCTGATGATTATTGTTGCTTGAGGCGTCGACCGGATTCGAACCGGTGATGAAGGTTTTGCAGACCTCTGCCTTACCACTTGGCCACGACGCCAATNNAGCGGGCGACGGGATTCGAACCCGTGGCCTTCTCCTTGGCAAGGAGACGTTATACCACTTAACTACGCCCGCGAGTCGGCTTTTAACCGAGAGTGCCGAGAGCCAGAATCGAACTGGCGACACCGCAATTTTCAGTCGCGTGCTCTACCAACTGAGCTATCTCGGCTTATTCTATTGGTCAAGGTCCAAACGCAGGCAACATTTTACACGTATGGAGGTTTATTGTCAAGCATGGCCTATTAAGTTTTGCTCCCCGTGATGTTGGTCTATGAATTCGTATTGGCGCGACAGAAATCAGGTTTTTTGAATGTATGTGATAAAATGTATGCCCATACCAACCAAAGAAAGAAAAAACATGAATGAGAAACACTATCTAACACCCGAAGGCGAAAAACGCCTGCGGGAAGAACTCAAACAACTAGAAGGCCCTGCTCGTACCGACTTGTCTCGTCGTTTACGCGAAGCCATCCAAATGGGCGATTTATCTGAAAATGCAGATTATATTGCCACGAAAGAGGAACAAGGTTTCTTGGAAGGTCGGATTCTAGAGCTAAAATACATTCTAAGCCATGCTGTACTGATTGAAGACAACGGCAAGGGTTTTGACACTGTGGATATTGGAGCTACGGTTACCATTCAGGAAGATGATTTTCCGCCCGAAGTGTATTACCTAGTTGGTACGACCGAAGCTGATCCCACGAATGGCCGAATTTCAAATGAATCACCCATCGGGAAAGCGTTGATGGGCAAAAGAGTTGGTGATATTGTGCCTGTTCAAACCCCAGGTGGGGTAATCAACTTCAAAATCACAAATATCGAATAGTCAAACTGATTCTGATAAAAAAGACCCCGGTGCAATTGAACACGCCGGGGTCTTTTCGTTTACAAAGATAGGAATTAGCTCTGTGGCTTTTGCCAAACTGCCAACTCAAGGGTAACCCGTTCAAAATAGCTGCCTGCTGGCATCGCACCACTGCCATAATTCATATCAACAACACGGGCAACCAGGCGCAAAGTAGCGGTTTCCAGCACCATTTCGGCACCCGGATTAGATTGGAAGGGTTCGCCCTTGGCGGCTAATCGCTGCCGAAGGGTTTCATCTGTGAAGGCATGAGAACTCATTAAAACTTTCGTGACCGTTTGGATGTCATTCTTGTCAAATAACCAAATCTCAAAGGCAGTCACCTTTTTGGGTTCACCAACACCAATCGCTTCCGAGATGCCAACTCCACATTCACCCAAGAATTCACCCGAGGGCGAATCGATGCTAAATGAATCATCGAATAAATCGTCACCCTGCAAATAGGTCGTCATAAACTGAGACATCGGGGTTTCTTGTCCCAGAGCAGCATAATCGGTTCGCTCAACCTGATTACTAAATTCTTGCGCTTGTGAAGCGGGAGAAGCAGTGGTAGTGGAGGGTCCCTTACGTAACAAGAAATATGCTGCTAATGCGCCTGCTAAAACCACGGTTACTAAACACATCACTAACAACAAAGTGAGATTTGATCCACCGCCCTCAGTTGCACCTTCTTCTGTAGGAGCAGGTGCTTGAACTTCGATTGCCTGTCGAAAAGCCTCAATCGCACTCAAATCTGAATCACCAGGGTTTGCTTGAACTTGAGCGAATAGATCATTAGCGCCTTCACCAAGTTCACTAAAACGGCGTTGAGCTTTTTCCTGATCTGGCTTGTATGCGTTTGAATCAATCGCCATTCGCAGGTGATCTTCTTGCGCATCGGCACGCAAATCGGCCGGACCTGCATCCGTCCACTGCACTGGCCATAATCCCCAGCCCAACACAACTAACCCAATTAGCAAGCCAATCACAAAGAAAACTATGCCCGCCACTAAAGGTTTTTCAAGTTGTTCACGAATTGCATCCATGCTTCTCCTCCTGAATATCAGGGTTCTAAATTTCCATTGCGCAGATGGGATATGATAGCTTCAACTTTATCTGCAAAAAATCATAATTGAAAGCGTCTTTCAGACACATTGTATTGTAGAACAGATTTTCAAAACGCGCAATCCCTTATGCGTGTAATTTTCAGCATGCAAGCCTTATACCGATTCGATCGTCTCTTCGCTAACAACTAATTCCAGAGGGATTTGCTCTTCACAATGGGTACAGGATGCAAATTGTTTACTGGCAACCACCAACAAACCACCACAACTGGGGCAAGGAGTTGGCAGGGGTTTCTTCCAGGATGTAAAATCACATTCAGGGTAGTTTACACAACCAAAAAATGTCCGGTTTTTGCGGGTTTTTCGTTCGACCAAATCTCCATTGCACTTGGGACAGTTGACACCTATCGTCTCCAGCCAGGGTTCGGTGTATCGACAGGTTGGAAAGTTGCTGCACCCAATAAATTTTCCGTGCCGCCCCCAACGGATTACCAAGGGTTGACCACACTCTGGGCAATCACGCCCGGCCGCTTCTGGTTCAGTTTTAACTTCGGGCATGGCCTTGTTAGCATGTTGCACTTGCTCGGCAAACGGGCCGTAAAATTCGCCGACCACCTCCACCCATGATTGATTTCCGGAAGCTACCTGATCTAACTGTTCTTCCATGTTTGCCGTAAAATTAACATCGACAATATTGGGGAAATACTCGGTCACCAGATCATTGACAATGAGACCCGTTTCTGTCGGAAACAAGCGCCGACCATCTCGCACGATGTAGCCGCGCGTCTGCAAAGTTGTGAGCGTGGGCGCATAGGTCGAAGGGCGCCCAATGCCGTTTTCTTCGAGGGTCTTCACCAGAGAAGCCTCAGAGAAACGCGGCGGAGGTTGAGTGAAATGCTGCTCAGGGATCAGTCGCAGCAACGCCAGCAACTGATCAACCGTTAGATCCGTTGGAACGGGTGTATCCCCGTTTTCATCTTCACCATCGTTGTCATTGTTCTGCTTCACATCCGCGTAAACCATCAGAAAACCTGGGAAGCGGATCGTTGAGCCAGATGCTCTCAGCAAATACTTATGAGCGTTGCTTTTTCCAACCACATCCACCGAAATCGTATCGTAAATGGCAGAAGCCATTTGCGAGGCTACAAATCGCTGCCAGATGAGCGTGTATAAACGATATTGATCCCTGGCAAGCTGCGCTTTAATCGATTTCGGCGTGCGGCTAACCGAAGTCGGACGAATAGCTTCGTGCGCTTCTTGAGCGCCTTTGGTTTTGGTTTTATACTCGCGGGTTTGTGGAGGTAAGAATTTTTGACCGTGTTGAGCAAGAATATACTCTTTTGCCTCCTTCTGAGCAATTTCAGAAACGTGGGTTGAATCCGTTCTCATATAAGTGATCAACCCCGTAGAGCCACGCCCCGATACGTCGATACCTTCATATAGCTGCTGCGCGATCCGCATGGTTTTGCGAGCGGTAAAGCCTAGACGGCGGGAGGCTTCTTGTTGCAACGTGCTGGTGGTAAAAGGAGCCTGGGGTTTGCGCCGACGTTCCCCTTTTTTAACCTTATGAACTTTATATTTGGCCTTTTCCATATCAGCTAAAATCGGAGTCACATCCGATTCCTGATTTAAGGCCGGTTCTTGAGCGTCAATTCGATGCAATTTTGCAATAAAAGCAACCTTACTGCCTTCTCCTAACAACTCTGCTTTGATCGTCCAGTATTCTTCCGAGGTAAAAGCCTCGATTTCGCGTTCTCGCTCCACAATCAGGCGCAGCGCTACCGATTGCACGCGCCCCGCCGAAAGCCGGCCGCGCACCTTGCGCCACAACAACGGGCTGATACTGTAACCCACCAAACGATCTAAAACCCGGCGGCCTTGCTGGGCATCCACCAAATCCATGTTCAATTCGCGCGGATGAGAAAAAGCATCTTCAATTGCCGGGCGTGTAATTTCGTGGAAGACAACCCGCTTGGTGCGCGCCGGATCAATCTCGGCCGATTCCATCAGGTGCCAGGCAATCGCTTCACCCTCACGGTCAAGGTCTGTTGCCAGATATACCTCTTCAGATTTCTCGGCCAGGGCCTTCAAATCCTTCACCACCGGGCGTTTTTCGTTCGGAACCCGGTATTGTGGCTTGAAATTATCATCCACATCTACGGAGAGCTTAGATCGCAGCAAATCGCGCACATGCCCCACCGAGGCCTTCACGGTGTAACCTTTGCCTAAAAAACGCCCCACCGTGCGGGCCTTCGCCGGAGATTCAACGATCACCAACTTGCCCGAACGGTTCACCTGTTTGGCGCGTTTGCGCGAGGCCACTTCGGGCGGTGTCAGACCATCATGTGCCTCCGTGCGCCCCATACGGAATAATTTTGTGCCGCACTCCGGGCACGATCCTTGAGTTGCCGGGGTTCCAGTTGCTGTAAAAACCGCCTGCGCCTCTTTGATCTCCCGCTTTACTTTACATTTCATGCAATAAGCTTCCATAATACCTCTCAATTCGCCATCCGCCCCCAGTCTAAACAAAATCTCCATTATGATTTTTCTTTAACTGATCAACAACCTGGCGTACTTTTTGAGCCTGATCTTTATGACACACCAGCACCACATCACCGGTATCGACCACCACCAAATCCTCCACACCAATGGTGACAATCAGGCGATGTTCCTGGTTCATATATATTAGTGTATTTTTGGTCTCAATGGGCACATGCAAGCCACCCATCACGATATTCCCATCGTCATCCGCGGGCAGCACCTCAAAAAGCGCATCCCAGGTACCCACATCGCTCCAACCCAAACCCTGGGCCGGGATCACAGCAACAGCTTCAGCATTTTCCATGATGCCGAAATCGATGGTTTGGGGCTGGATTTGAGGCCAAACCTGGGAAATCACCTCCTGGCATTTGGGGTGACCCCACACTTCTGAAATTTCAGCCAGTTTTTGGTTTAAATCCGGCATTTGGCGGGCAAACTCCGCCAGAATGCGATCCACGCGCCAAACAAACATCCCCGAATTCCAGGCATGATCACCGCTCGCCAGCATCTCGTGCGCCCGCTCCTCTGTGGGTTTCTCGCGAAATCGCAAGGCGCGGTAAACCCTCAAATTCTGATAATCGCCGATCAAATCCCCTTGCTGAATATAGCCATAACCAGTGGCCGCATGCGTCGGGGAAATCCCCAAAGTAACCAGATACCCATCCTGTGCGGCAGCATACGCGGCCGAGAGCAATTGGTGGTATTTCTCTTCATTCTTAATGATATGGTCCGCGGTTACCACGGCCATGCTGGCCTGCGGGTCTCGATTTTGGATGGCAATTGCCGCAAATCCCACCACTGAAGCCGTGCCACGTGGCATGGGTTCCAATAAATAATTTTCGGCGGGGATCTCAGGGGCTTGTTCCTGTAAATCTGCGGCCTGCTCCGCAATCGTGACTACAAAAATGTGATCGGGCGCAAAAAGCCCAGCCAGGCGTTGAACTGCGGATTGGAACAGGGTGCACTCATCCACCAGTTTGAGCATCTGCTTGGGGCGTGATTTACGCGAAAGTGGCCACAAGCGGGTTCCGCCGCCGCCAGCCATAATCACGGCATAATAATTATCGGGCATCATGATCTTCTTTCGTAACATAATCCGCACTCATTTCGCGGATGGAAGTGTAACGCATGCCGCCAACCTGGCGCACCATTCCTTTTAATTCCATCAGCGCCAGCGTGGCCGTCACCTGTTCGATAGGCAAATCCGTTTTGGCGCGGATTTCGTCAACATGCAGAGGTTCGTGACCCAAAACTCCGAATAATTGGGCCTCCGTGGCGTTGGCGGGTAGCACGACTCGGGCTTCCGATTGAGCCACCACCCGAGTGAGATCAAGTTGATCGAGGATTTCCTGCGGATCGAGCAGCGGATGCGCGCCGTTTTGGATCAAACGGTTCGGCCCCCAGCTTTGGGGTGAGAACACATTCCCGGGAACGGCAAAAACTTCGCGGCCCTGCTCCACGGCGAAATCGGCCGTGATGAGCGCGCCGCTTTTTTCGCCCGCTTCAACTACCACCGTCGCCAATGACAAGCCGGAGATGATGCGGTTGCGTGGAGGAAAGTTGCTGGCCTCGGGGGGTGTTCCCGGCGCGTAATCGCTGACCAGTGCGCCACTCTCTAGAATGCGTTCGGCCAAATGGCGATTGTTGGGCGGGTAAATGCGGTCAACGCCGCACCCCAAGACTGCCAGGGTGCGCCCGCCGGTCTCCAGAGCGGCCTGATGGGCCACGGTATCAACACCCAAAGCTAAGCCACTCACCACGGTAATGCCGCTGTTTGCCAATTTCGTGGCGATGCGCTCTGCCACCTGACGCCCGTAGGCCGTGATGCGCCGGGTGCCCACGATGGCAACGCTCCACTCATCTTTGATCTCCAGGGAGCCACGCACATACAAAACTGGCGGGGCGTTATCGATTTCGCGTAGGCGAACCGGGTAATTTTCATCTCCCCAGGCCACAACCTGAATGCCCTGAGCTTGAATTTGATCCCAGATTTGTTCGAGCGAAACGCTTTCGCGCAGCTTGATTAAATTTTCAACAATCCCTGTAGGAAGCCCGGTTGCCCGTAATTCAGCGGGATGGGCCTGCCAAGCCAATTGGGCATCGCCAAAGAAATCGAGCAAAGCCCGCAAACGGACTGCTCCGATCCCTTTGACCATGTTCAATCCAACCCAGTACTGCCGAAAATCACGCAAAACCAACCCCCAGGCGAGTTTTTTTATTTTTTAGGGCAAAATTTCCCAACACGGAACCGACCTTCAAAGCCAAATGTGGCCGTAGAGTGTGGCACAGAATATCACACCCATTTCCGAGATGTCAAGATTTTACGGGAAAACCATCTGTCAAAGAACTTGAATCCTGACAAAGAAACGCGTTTCCATTCCGGAAACGCGCTATTAAACACATTTTTTGGCTTATTCCTTAGACCTCCGGAAGCAACCCCGGGAGCAGATGGACGCGGATTTCACCTTGATCCAGGTTGATTTTCAAGATAACGGAATCAATATCCGGCAGCAACAAATCAGGCCCATTCTCCCGGCGCACCAGAAAAACATCATTGGCACCGGTCTCCAAAATTTCGGCAAGCACCCCTAAGGCTGCGCCATCTTCATCTTGAACGACTCGCAAGCCAATCAGTTGATGCAGATAAATTTCGTCATCCGGCAACGGCGGCAAATCGGCTGTGCGCACAAAAACCACCTGATTGCGGAATTGGGCTGCATCTTCGCGGTTGTCAAATTCCGCGAAGGCGATCAGGGGGTCATCTTCGGCTCCCCGCAGGTTTTTGATATGCACGGGCTGGTGGGCTTTGCCAACGTAGACTTGTACACCGGGTTGCAAGCGCTCCGGAAAATCCGTCCACAGGGCCAGGTGCATTTCGCCGTGCAGGCCGTGGGTGCGCAGGAGCTTCCCGACAGCTAAGAACTCAGGCTCGCCGGGAATGGGCGAGCCTGAATCTTGGTTTTCGGGGGTTGGATCGTTTGGGTTGCTCATTCGGGATCAATGATGTCTAGCGAGGCCTTGACTCCTTCGTGGGCTGCGGCTACGCGTAAGAGTGTTCGCATAGCCGTGGCGACGCGGCCGTTTTTCCCGATGACGCGTCCCATATCTTCTTTGGCAACCGTGAGTTCAAAGATGGTTGTGGGGCCGCGCTGAAACTGGCGAATATCCACCTGGGTGGGGTCATCTACCAGAGAA
>DOTA01000041.1 GCA_003513015.1 Chloroflexota bacterium | reverse complement strand
GTTCCACTGTGGGTATCCAGGCAGATTCCCGGCGATATAAATGGTTCCGGGGGTATGATCCGGGACGCGCACCCGGAAGGTGACCGTGACCATGCGGTTTTCAGCCGTCCCGGTGATGGTATCCGAGGCTGCCGAGAAGTTGAAACTGGTATCGAAAGCCACCAGATAATAGGCATAGCTTCCGCCGGTGGTTACCGTGGAATCTGTGTAAGCGGTGACATCACTGGCCACGCGGTCAAGATGCTCAAAGGCCGCGGGAACATTCAGGGTGGTTACCATTTGCCGATAGATATCGTACCCAGCCAGATCGGTTTCTGAGTTTGCATCCCATGATAAGCTGATGCTGCTGGCTGTGGTGCCACTCAGCGTCAAGTTTTGCGGAGCAGCAGGGGGTGTCGAATCGCTGCTGGCGATAACATGGAGCATGCCGTAATTGCTGTGATCACCAGGCCCTGAAAGATCAGAGAAATACCAGGTCTGGCCGCCATCACTGCTCCAGTGGGTGGCATAGTGATAATCGCCGACCGTATCGGGAAGTAAATTGCCTATATATTCATCATTATTCCCCGCGGCACTTGAGTATGACATCTCCACCCACTCCCAGTCAGTCGGTAAGGTGCCAGAAATACCGTACCCTACTTGGGCCATGATGCCGGTAGCCGGGCCGGCTCCACCTGTAGCACCATCGATCCATAGTTGACCATAGATATTTTCCGTTTCAGTGATGGCGCTGATCGTATGGGTGATCTCAGTGGGCCACTGCAAGTTGTACCAGGCACTTGAAAGATCATGCTGGGGCGTGCCCATGACTTCATTGGAGTTGCCGCTGACCAAACCGTTGACATCATTCCGGCTAACGACTATGTAGTAATAGTTTATGGCGTTTTGCAGACCCGTATCTGCAAAGCTGGTGCTGCTGGTGTTGGCTACAAAGCTGTATCCGCCGCCGCTGAGCAAACTGCGATAGATATCGTAGCTGTCTGCGCCGCTGGCGGCACTCCAATTCAGATCTACTTGCCCATTACTCTCCGCGGTCACGGCCAGATCGTTGACTATTGCGGGTGGAGCAGCGATGTTCGTTACCGGTACCAGGATGACGCCGCCCATTGCAGGCACGTTTACACTAATTTCACCGCTGCCATTGATAACGTAGATGGTATTCGTAAAGATGTTCTTGAACAGAGCATCGTAAGGCAAGTAGCCATCCAGATTGATGGTGACAGATTTGGCCGCGTCGGTTTTGTTGACAGCTATGATGGCCGCGCTAGAATTGTTGGCCAGCTTGCGACCATAGGCGAAAACACTGTTGTCATCATCGGTCAGTAGTGGGTCAAAACTTCCCGTGCGCAAGGCAGCATGACCCTGGCGCGCCTCGGTTAACAAAGCATAGTAGTTGTACAAGTTGTGCTGGTTGCTTTGTGATTGCAAGAAGGTATAGAACGGCGTGCCGCTCTCATCCAGCCAGGGGTAGGGGACGCGATTGTAGGGGTCATCTTGCCAGGTGTCGCCCACATAGGTGACCGGCCCAACATTGCCGACTTCGTCACCGTAGTAGATCGTGGGCGCGCCGGGCAAAGTCATTTGCAGGATAGCAACCCCCTTGAGACGGGCAATCGCGTCCGACCAATCGTAATTTGGATTTTTGAGTAGGGTGTCATCAGCCCCGGTGGCCGCATTGTGATCCAGCATAAACATCGGGCGGTTGGTATCGTGGCTGCCCAGCAGGTTCATCATGGCATACAGGGCTTCGGGCGGGTAGCGCTCGATCCAGTTGAGCAGGCGCTCGTTCAACTCGGATGGGTCCAGCGGGGTTAGCACGCCCGCAGAACTGCCCGAATTGTGGTCGTTATCTTCAAAAGGCGTATCGCGGAAGAAGCTTAGCATAGCGCCGCTGTACTGGTAGTTCATGGTGGCATCCCATTCACTGCCCAGCAGCCAGGAGGAGGCATTGCCCCATTCTTCACCCACGATATAACTTTCGGGGTTGACCTCGTGCAGGGCCGCGCGAAAACCTTCCCAGTAAGTATTATTGGGGTCGTTGATCACCCCTGGGTCGACATCCCCGGCCACATCCAAGCGCCAGCCATCGGCACCCTGATCGATCCAGTAAGGTGCAATCGAGTCGGTGCCCTCCGCCCAGATCAGATCGCGGACGGCCTGGCTGTTGNNGACCCCACGCATTCGCCCGTCCCAGGGGTGACATCGGTGAAATAGTACCAATCGCGGTAGGGGCTGGTGGCGCTTTCGCAAGCACCTGTCACGGAGGGGTATCGTCCGTAGCGATCGAAGTAGATGCTGTCAGAAGAGGTATGGTTGAAGACCCCATCCAGAATGATGTGGATTCCGCGACTTTGGGCTTCGCTAACCAGCGTTTGGAAGAGCGCCAGATCGCCGAAATTATCGTCGATGAGGCTGTAATCGGTGGTGTCGTACTTGTGGTTTGAAGGGGATTCGAAAATGGGGTTGAGATATAAGGCGGTCACTCCCAGGTTGTCGAGGTAATCCAATTTGTCAATGATCCCCTGTAAATCCCCGCCATAAAAGTTCTGGCTGTATACATCGGGGCAGTCACTCGCGGCGTCGCGTGGATCGCAAATTGCCGTGTTCCATTCAGCCAGGGGATCATTCGAGCGCAAGATGGTTGGTGTTTCCTCGTAGAAGAATGATCCTGCCGGGGTATCGTTGCTGGGGTCTCCATCACGGAAGCGGTCGGCGAAAATCTGGTAGACAACGGCATTTTTGACCCAATCGGGGGTCTGGAAAGCCGGATCATAAACGGTAAGCTGCCAGCTATTATCCTGGCTTTTGGCAAAGGTCTGGCCCCAGCCGCCGGTGCGTTGGGCGTCATCTTCGTAATAGGCGATAGCGCTGCCATCCATCGGCATAAAGCGGTACCAGTAAACCGTGGGGTCAGCGCCGACATTGAACTGGTATTCCCAATATTCATGGGTGCCATCGCTGGCGACGCGGGCCATATCAACCAGGGATTCCTGGTTGGTGCGGTCATTATAGAGGCGCAGCTTGACGCCGGTGAGGTCATTGTCGGCGGCCTGCAAGCGGAGGGTGACGAGCGTACTGGTGATCACCGCGCCGCCGGGGTTGCGGAACAGGCCGTCGCGGCTGTTGTGGCCGAGGTATTCCCACCAGATGTTGTCATCGTGCTCGGCACCGCCCTCCGGTGGCGTGACGATGGCCCAACGGCTGTGGTTACCATCCAGCCAGAACTGCACCACATCGTCCGCGCTATAAACGGTGAAATCTGTGTATTGGGCATCTACCCCGCGCCCATCAGTTCCATATTGATAATCCCAGCCGCCAGTGTTGGTGAGCTTGGCGGAATACATGCCGGGGGCGGTGAAGGTGTATTCCAGCAGGTGATAATTATTTCCGATGGCTGCCAGGGTGGTGTTGGGATCACCCGGAAGCCAACTCTGCCAGGCACCGACGGCGTTGAAGCTGGTGGGTAGATCATCCCAAGCGTTGACGATGTTTTGGACGGGGAGTAGCGCCAGCCCGGCATCATTGCTGTGGTCGTTGATGTCGAAAGTGAATTTGACCACCTGGTCTGTTGTACTGGTTCGCACCCAGGCATTACTGGAAGGGTAGCCATTCCAGGTGCCACAATCGAACACCTTCCACTCATTTTTGCCACTGGCGCTGACGGGGTAATCCAATGTGAAAACGCCATCCCCGCCCAATAAATCGCCGTGGGTGCCGTCATCATACATCGGGTCGCTGGCATTGTTCCAACTATTCATGCCACCTGCCAGGCACCAGTTGCCGCTGCTGCTGCCATTGGGGGTGATCGTCAGGCGGCTGAGATTGGTATCCACCAGAAAGATGACGGTTTCATCGGCTGTCGTAGTGGTGAAACTTAGATTGTTGCCATTGGTGTTTTGCCCATCGGCGGCATATTGCTCGTTCCAGCTCCCAGTGGCTACCACCTTGCCATCATAGTTTCCGGGGTTGGCGACGGTGTACTCCAACCGGTAGAAACCGTTACCCAAAGCGGTGAGCAGCGTGGCCGGGTCATCGTTCGTCCAGGGGGCGCTTTGGAAACTGCCGACCGCCGTAAAGCTGGCGAGGGTCTCACCCCAAGCATGCACAATGTTTTGGGCAGGCAGCAGGCTCATCCCCGCATCCCCGCTGTGATCGTTCGTATCGAAAGTGAGCAAAACAACCTGGTTATCCGAACTGGTGAAAACCCAGGAATTGCTTGAAGGCGGGAAGGTATTGCCCCAGTTGCCGCATTCCATGGCTTTCCATTCCTGACGGCCAGCCGTAGAAAAGGTCACTTGCAGCGAATAGATGCCATCGTTGGCGAACAAGTCGCCGTTGTTGCCCAGATCATTGATGGGGTCACTGGTATTGTTCCAGCCATTGAAATCGCCCGCCACACACCAATTGGTGGCCACAGGCGAGGCTGGAATTGCATCTGGAAGGGTGGGCGACGCGGCCGCCTGCGCGACTTGCGGCTTAAACGGCACTGCTGACCCGAGCACGGTCGAGGCCAGCAGTGTGAACAAGATGAGCAGATTGAAAAGTTTTTTGGTACGAATATGTCTTTGCATGGTATACCTCCAATTAGAAGAAAATAGGGTTTATTTTCCGATCATTGCTCGAGAGGTAACTCAGATTGGTTTTGCCTCAACAGTCAATGACCGATTATTGTAGATTGTTGATTAGCCGGATGCGAAATGGCAAAATGGGCAAACGCGGCCACCATTCGGGCGTGAGTTTGATTTCCGGCGTGCCCTCGATGGGCAATTGGGCCTGAATTTTCTCAGCGGCTTGATCGGGCGCGAGACCGAGCACCAGAGAAACGGCCTGGCTTTCATTCAGGCTGGCGCCTAATTTCCATTGGGCTTTTATTTTCCAGGTGGCTTTGCCCGGTTCGGAACTAACTGGCGCGGTCAACTGGTTGATTTGTAGAGTTTCGGGGCGCGGGTTGAATCCCTCGGGGATTTGCCGGTCGAGTACCGCCCGTCCAAGTTGATAGAGATCAGCCCCAGCAGAATAGGGGATTTGGAATTCAACTCTGAGAGTCAATTCCAGGGCATCGGCGGGCTGTCCAATCTCTGGGATGGCAGTTTCATCCAGGGTTTGTATCAAAATCGGGGTCTCGCTGAGCACTATATCCCCACTTTCCAGGCGAAAATCAAGTTCGTTTAGCGCGGTTTCTTCCAGCGAGTCCAAAAGTTCTGCGCGAATCTTCTCATAATCGGTTTCAGTAGGGGCAGTGGCAATGTAATTGCTGCCACCGGAGGTACTGAGGCGGTTGATGACCGTTAGATTTAACCCTAAAGAGCCTTCGATAGCGATGATTTTCTCTGCGCCAACGTTGCCGGAACTGCCCGGGAGTAGCGCGTCCACCCATACCAGGCCGCCATCGCTACCAACCGGGATACTAAGATTCGTACGGGTGGCAAAGCGCACGGGAGGGTTGCCTTGTGTACTCACGATTGTCCCAGCAGGAACCAAAATCGACTCGTCGGTTAAGTTAAAAAAGGTTACTCGTCCGTTGGCCGTCTCACGCGGGATGCTGGTTTCGCCCGAAGCAGGGATGCTGCCGCGCCCTTCAACGATCACCGATTGCCAATAGGTTGGCACTGCTCCCGAAATTTCCACGGTCTTTTGGTCGGGGCTGGCACTCACTGTGATGCTGCTGGCATCCGTGATGTTCGAGGGGGTCACCCGAATTTCTGCGCTGGGGATAAAAATCGCCGCCACGAATAACATGCTCAGCACCCCAAGTGTGAAGAAACTAATGCGGACAACCGGGTGAGTCAACCAGCGCGCCGTCTTGGGGTGCGCCTGCGCTCGCCGCTTTTCTAACTCGGATTTTGAAAGTTCCTCTTTCTTAGGGGAGGCCGCGGCATTTTTTGCCTGTCGTTTGCGGTGCGGCCGCAGCCAGCGGCTTTGCTCGGCTTCTCGGATGCTCTTATAAACCGGGATATCCAGGGTATCGGCATGGTAGCGCACATCGCCATCCCGCGTCACCAGGGCTAGTTGTGACCCCAGCATTTCACTGTGCCGTTTGAGCAACAACAAATCCAACCGCCGGTTGAGAATTTTCGATTTTAGCGGCCAAACCAACAAAACGCGCGTCGTTTGTCCCCATTCCATGCGATCCCGGACAGAGATGTAATCGTCATGCGCTTCGAGTTGAACAATTTGGGTCTTCACCGTGTCTGCCTCAGTTGCACCTATTGGTTTGCCAACGACCGGCCAATGCCATAAGCGCCGCCAATAATCATCCCGATCCCCGTGATGCTTGCGGCTAATGAAAAAATGATAGCCTGCGGCGAAACATTGAGCAAAACCGCCGGATTTGTTTTGGCCAAAGCGGCCAGTTTGGCATAATTTACGATCCCGGCAATCCCGTTGATCGCTATAACCAAACCGATCAAAATGATGCCAATTCCGATGAAAATAAGCACCCGATTCTGTCCCGACTGCAATTTATCGTGATTTTTGGTTTTCACGCGCGCCACAAAGCGCTGCGCTTTATTCCAATGCCAGCCAGTATGATTGCAAACCGCTTCAACAATATCATTATGGCGGCGTTTCCTTGAAAGTTGGAGTAAGACATATTCTGCCAGTTCTTCCAGATCGACTTTTTGAGTCTGATTCTCGGCCTCGGAATTTTCCGTTTCAGCGGAAGGAGCAACAAACTGGGCCTGGGTGGGGAGGTCATCCTTGGGAAGATCGCGCAGCCCCTGGGCTGATTCCACTGCCGGAGCCACCGCATCAAGGCTATCCTCATCCATGAGTGCCTGCAAACCCGGAGGTAAATCACCGTTCATTGCGAACGATCTCGGCTGGTTGGAAATCGGTTCGGGCTGATGTTCCGGTTGCGCCTCGCTTGCCATAGAGCGCATCCAATCCGGCCGGTCATCTTCTTCATCGGCTGGATTGGGCGTTGGGGGTGCGGCCTCCGATTGCGTAGCAATCACATGATCCACAAAACGCCTGACAATCTCGGGGGAAGCATTCAACAACCGGCTGAGTTCGCGGATGACCTCATCAGGCATGTAACCAGCATTCAATCGATCCAGCACATGTTGGGTGGCTTGTTGTTTATCCATTATGCGTTGATTTTAGCACAAACCCGTAACAAAAAACCTGGCAGGTCTAGCAGACCTACCAGGTTTACACAGCTACTTCAAATTCTCTTTCACCCAATCGGGAACGCTGGCAAGAGCTTCATCCAACTTGCTGGCATCGCGGCCCCCGGCTTGCGCCAGGGTGGGCTTGCCGCCGCCACCGCCCCCAACTTGCTGGGCGACAAACTTGACCAGGTCACCGGCTTTGATCCCGCGCCCGATCAAATCCTCGGTAACCGCCGCGATCATCATGGGTTTCTCGTTTTGCACGGTGCCCAGCACGATTACGCCCATTTTGGGGTAGCGCGTGCGGAATTGGTCGGCTAACTGGCGCAGAGTGTCGGAATCGGCCTCGCGCACGTGCGCCGTCAGCACATTGACTTCGCTGATTTTGGCGGTCTCATCTAAAACGTTGGTGAACTGCAAAGCCGCCATATTTTGGCGCAGGGCCGCGATTTGTTTTTGCAGATCGTTGATGGCTTCGTTGAGTGCTTCGGCGCGCTCGACCACCTTCTCGGGCGAAGTGCCCATTTTTTGGGCCACCTGGTTGAGCAGGCGACGGCGTTCCTGCAATTGATGGAAGGCCTCGCGCCCGGTGATGGCCTCGATACGCCGGATACCCGCCGCGGCGCTGCCTTCACTGGTGATCATGAAGATACCAATATCGTTGGTTTCGTCCACATGCGTGCCGCCACACAATTCGTTCGAGAAGATACCTTCCCCTGAGCCAGCACCCTGAGCCTGTCGAAGGGTTGGTGAAGGATCACCCATTTGGATGTTGCGCACAATTTCGCCGTATTTCTCACCGAAAAGAGCCGTGGCACCGCCATCCAGGGCTTCTTTCAAGAATTTTTGGGTAGTTTCCAACTCATAGTTATCCAGAATCTTGTCGTTGACATATTGCTCGATGGCCTCGATTTGCGGGTAGGTCAGCGCTTCGGGGTGGGTGAAGTCGAAGCGCAGGCGGTCGGGTGCGACCAGCGAACCGGCTTGTCGGGCATGCGGGCCAAGAATGTGATGCAGGGCGGCGTGCAGCAGGTGGGTGGCCGAGTGGTTCAACGCCGTGGCACGGCGGCGCGCCGCGTCCACCTGCGCCTCGACCCGCGCCCCCACTTGCAGCTCGCCCTCGTCCACCCGGACGATGTGGCCGATCACCTGGCCCCCCTGCTTGCGGGTATCGCGCACGCTGGCCCGGACACCTTCGCCGAGGAGGCGGCCGCGGTCGCCCACCTGGCCGCCGGA
>DOTA01000469.1 GCA_003513015.1 Chloroflexota bacterium | reverse complement strand
CATAAGGCGGCCCGCGCAGGCGTGATTCTGATGGATATGTCGTTCATGTCAAAGTTCCTGGTACAAGGCCGCGACGCCGGGAAAGTGCTAAACTACGTTTCAGCTAATCAGGTTGATGGTCAGGCCAACCAAATTACCTACACCCAATGGCTCAACGAAAACGGAACACTGGAGGCCGATTTAACCGTGACCAAACTGGAAGAAGAAAAATATCTGGTGATCGTGACCGATACCATGCACCGTCACGCCGAAACCTGGCTAAAACGGCATATTTCAGCCGCTGACCACGCTTTTGTCACCGACATAACTTCGGCCTACGGACAGCTGAATATTCAAGGGCCAAAATCCAGGGAGTTGCTGCAAAGCCTCACCAACGTTGATTTGTCGAACGAAGCCTTCCCATTCAGGCACGCCCGCGAAATCGAGATCGGGTACGCCAAAGTTCTCTGCATTCGGATTACGTATCTGGGCGAGTTGGGCTATGAGTTGTACATTCCCAGCGAACAGGCCACCCATGTTTATGACCGCATTGTCGAAGCCGGAAAGGCGTTCGACCTGCGCCATGCCGGGCTTAGAGCGCTGGGCAGTCTGCGCATGGAAAAAGGCTATCGCGATTATGGCCACGATATGGATAATACCGACGATCCTTATGAAGTCGGTTTAGGCTTTTGTGTGGATCTAAAAAAACCGGGGGGCTTTATTGGCAAAGAAGCGGTCTTGACGAAAAAAGCGCAGGGGCCGCTGAAACGACGCCTGGCGCAAGTGTTGGTCAAAGCCCCCGAACCATTTCTGTTTCATGCTGAAGTCGTCAGAAGGAATGGCGTGGATGCCGGCTACGTGCGAGGCGGCTCTTACGGTTTCTCCTTGGGCGGCGCGGTCGGTTTGTTTATGATCGAAGCCGATGAGCCGGTCACTGCGGATTACATCGCCAACGGGAAATGGGAAATTGAAATTGCCGGGAAGATTTATCCTGCGGAAGTGTCTTTGCGCCCCTTTTATGACCCTGAAATGAGAAGAATTAAAGCCTGAAGCAAACAACGGCTCAAAAAAAACCGGCCACAAATTGCTTTTTTTTACGCTTGCGGAATGCACAATTTGTGGCCGGTTAGCATATAGCTCTCCCATTCAGCCTCATTTTATACTCAGAACATCTGGCAACAGAACACTTTAGGATTCTCACCAGCCCCTTTCACACCAAAAGGCCACATTTTTTAGGTTTTGTATTTGCAGACAAATTACGATAACGCGCGGCGTATTTGAAACGCCATTTGTGTGTAACCCTGTCCTTGCGGCTATTTTTCCGATCCTATCAAAGAATGCACCTGCTCTAACTTGGTGATCACGCACTACCAGAAGCGCATCTCTGCCCCAGGTTGGACCGCATCATCATCCACATCGAAGTCCCGCGNNCGTTTATATATTCATGGCTTTTCGAAACCAGGTATCGACACTGAAAGTTTTGTATCCCAAGCGCTCATACAGGTGAAATGCTGCGCTTTCGTTTTCGGCGTCCACGCCCAATTCCGCTTCGCTGACGCCCTGCTCCTGCAACATTTGCAGGCTGCGGGCGATCAGGGCACTGGCAAGACCGCGCCCGCGGTACTGTGGCCGCACGTAAATGTGTTCGGTATGACCATGCTTGCCGTGTTGTTTTTTAGCTTCCTTTTCATCCAGGCGCGCTAGCACCATTCCGGCTAACTGATCGCCATCCCAGGCCACCTGCCAGAAACGCGGGTTGTTCTCCGGGTTGGCCAGCCAGGCCGGGTATTTTTCATCCAGCCAATCTTCGGCCACATTTTCAAACAGCCCGGCGTTCATCTCCTTTTGCGCTTCCCAAATTTTGCGCATGTGCATGGGCAGCACTGGTCGGATCTCCAGTCCGGCGGGCAGGGGCATGGCAGGCGCTTGGCCAAGTGGATAGAGCATGTTATTAAAGCGCCGCACGACCTGATACCCGGAACTTTCTAATACCGCCATCCAATCCTTTTGGCGGTCCGAAGCCCAGGCCTGGAAGTATCGTTCCGGAACGGGCGGGTGTTCGGCCGCGAATTGCCCCAAACGGCGCTCGTTCTCGGCGATCAGGGCCGGCCAGAAAGCGCGCTCTTCGGGAACCATGAAGCTGATCTGGAAGTAAAGCCGCGTTGCGGGACGGCTGGAATACCAGCCCAGGCGACTGTAGCCGATAGGTGTCCCTGCAAGAGCAGCGAAAATTACACCCTGCTCCTGGGTTGGCTCATCCATGTTGGTAAGCACCTGAGCGATGGCTTCTAATGTAACCGGCTCCGGCATGTGATCGGCTTGGCGGCTGCGCAGGTTGAGTTCCAGCAACAACGGGTAGTCTTGTTCGGTCAGAAGATTCCGAAAAGTCAGTTTGCGAATTTCAGGTTGCATGAGGTTTCCTATCAAAAAGCCTGTATCTCGTTTCCTGCCATAATTATCGCACTCTCTCCGGCAACTGACCATACAAATACACGAATTTGCACAAACTCAAGAAACGACATCTAGCGTTCGACTCACCAAACCCATGCTAAAATCTCAAATGAAAATGAAAACCAACCACGAAACTCAAACCGTGTCTGTCCGCAGCCTGGTGGAATTTGTCTTGCAAGCGGGTGATTTGACCCCAGGCGGGTTTCAACGGCGCGACCGCGCCCAACTCGGCACGCAAGGTCATCAGCGGGTGCAGCGCTCCCGCCCCGAAGGCTATGAAACCGAAATAGAGATTGCCTACCAGGTTGAAGACGTTGACCCGCCCTTGGAAGTGCGCGGCCGGATCGATGGCCTGTATGCCAGCGCAGCGCCAGTGATTATCGAAGAGATCAAAACTACTACCCTGAGCCTGGAGCTGATCCACGAGGAGCATAACCTACTGCACTGGGGTCAGGCCCAATGCTACGCCTTTATGTACGCCCAACAGCACAATTTAAGCGAGATCAGCATTCACCTCACCTATTACCACCTGGATACCCAGAAAGAGAAAACCTTCGAGCGCTATTTTTCATTTGCTGAACTGCAAACCTTTTTCAGCGACTTGATCACGCCCTATCTGGATTGGTTTCGCAAGATTCAGACCTGGCAAGCCCAGCGCGACCAATCCATCCAAGCGCTCGATTTCCCCTATGAGGCCTATCGCCCAGGACAGCGAGAGATGGCCGTGGCGGTCTACAAAGCCATCCGGGACCAGGAGCGCCTGTATGTCCAGTCACCAACGGGGGTGGGGAAAACCATTGCGGCCCTTTTTCCGGCGGTGAAGGCTCTAGGCCTTGGCCTCGCTGATAAAATCTTTTACCTGACCGCAAAAACCCCCGGTCGCTTGGTGGCAGAAGGGGCATTGGATGATTTGCGTCAGGTCAATCTGCGTTTCAAAAGCGTGACCCTGACGGCTAAGGAAAAGATCTGTTTCTGCCCGCCGGTCAACTGCGACCCGGAAGTATGTGTTTTTGCCCGTAACTATTTTGGCAAGGTTAAAAGAGCGCTGGAAGAAATCGATCAGCATGATGCCTTTACCCGCCCGGTGATCGAGCAGATTGCCCGCCAGTATGAAATCTGCCCTTTTGAGTTTTCACTGGATCTGGCTTTATGGGGCGATGGCATTATCTGCGATTACAACTATGCCTTTGATCCGCGCGTCTATCTGCACCGCTTCTTTGATTTCGATACGGAAGCGTATATCTTTCTGGTCGATGAAGCGCACAATCTACCCGACCGGGCCAGAGCGATGTATTCGGCTGAACTGGATAAGCAGACGGTGTTGGCGCTGCGGCGTGCGTTGAAAGCGCATTTGCCTGGGCTGGCGAAAAAGCTGAGTGCCATCAATAAGCTCTTGCTGGAGAAACGCCAAGCCTGCCAGGCGGCAGGCCAGCAGGCGCTGATCGAGTACGAGCCACCTGAAAAGCTGCTTAAAGCCCTCCGGGAATTCAACCAAAAGGCAGAAGATTGGCTAGTCTTGAATCAGCCCGCGGAATTTCGACAGGATCTGCTCGAGTTTTATTTTGCGTGCAACAATTATCTCCGTACGGCCGAGTATTTTGACACATACTACGTGTCCTACTTTGAGCGCCAGAGTCAGGGCGCTCTCAAAGCCAAACTCTTCTGCCTGGATCCGGCCCCTATGCTAGCGGCCCGCTTGGATCGCTGCCAGGCAGCCATCTTTTTCTCGGCAACCCTGCTGCCCTTGGATTACTTCATGAAGCTCTTGACCGGCGCAGCGGATCACCCCAAGCAGGTCTTCCCATCTCCTTTCCCAACTGAGAATGTCAGTTTGCTGATCCACAACGGGATCGCCACCCAATATGCCCGGCGGGCTGATTCTTATGCGGCGATTGCCTCGCTGATTGAAACCATCTGCCGCGCGCAGGTGGGCAATTATCTGGTTTTCTTCCCATCCTATGCCTATCTGGCGGCGGTGCTGGATCTGCTCCAAGAAAGGCTTCCGCAAGGTCAGCTTCTCGTGCAAGATCGGGGCATGACGGAAGGAGCGCGCGCAGCCTTCCTGGAACAGTTTTCAACCGGCAACCAGGAAACCCTGGTCGGGCTGGCCGTTATGGGCGGCATCTTTGGCGAAGGCATTGATTTGGTGGGAGAGCGCTTGATTGGTGCCGTGGTTGTGGGTGTAGGGGTGCCACAGGTCTGCCTGGAGAACGATTTGATCAAAGCATATTTTGACCAACAAAACGGCCGCGGCTTCGCCTATGCTTACCAATATCCGGGTTTCAACCGGGTGCTGCAGGCCACGGGCCGGGTTATTCGCACGGAAACAGACCGAGGGATTATTGTATTGATGGATGAACGTTTTACGCAGGCGCGCTATCGCCGCTTGTTTCCCGTACACTGGCGGGGGTTTCAGATTGTTCAGAGCGAAGGTGAGATTGAAGAACAACTGGCATATTTTTGGTCGCGGGCATAAAGTTTTTTTAGGTATAGATGGGGACGATTGCTCGGATAAGTGATCATCATGCGAAAGCATAGGCTCCCCAGATCTGGGCTTGGCAAAGGACTAATCCCCTGTTTGTCCATCGCCCGGTAGGTTAACCTGCGAATCACTCCCACAATCATTCGTCAGGGAATTGAAGAACCGGCCGGTTGCCACTATCTTGGGGATATGGCAACGCTTTCGAAAATACAACTGGGCCGCATCTCCCGGATCAGGCCAGAACACGCGTTTAATCTAACCATCCAATTAGCCCTTGCCATTGACGTCCGGCTGCTGGTTTGCGGGAACCGCCTGCCTTTCTATGAGATCGCCTATACCCTGGCTGGCCTGATCGGCCAGGGCTATGAAACGATCCTCCGAGAACGCATTTTCTTCTCCCGTGCCGAAACCGGCACCCAACTGGTTGATTTTCTCTCCAAGATAGAAGCCGATCCGCTGCCGCTGCTGGTCACGGATCTCTTGGCGCGTTTCAAAGATGAAGATGAGCGCCAGATGGATGAACTTTTCTTCGCCTACCAGGTGGAATTGGAGCGCTTGAGCAAGGCAGGGCTCGTGATTGTCAGTGCAAAACCAGGCCCACCTTTAGAACGACTGGGGTTTGCGTTAGAAAGAATCACGCACAAACTTGATATGCTGGAGTTGTTCTGATGGGCCACACACCACCCCCCTTTTCACAGCAATTCAAGATCGGGAGATTATCGAATTCTCGACGACGGCTTTCAAACCATCATACTCTAGCGGTTTATCGAAGATCATCAGACCAGTGATCACCATCGGATTTAAAGGATCATCCATGCGTAGCCAGGCATGATCGGCATAAGAAAGCTTTTTGCGTTCCATCTTTACACCTGATAGATTGAGAGATCTTGTTTTCGAAGGGTGGGAGCAGGTGGTGCAATCCGAGTACAAAGAACTCCCCCAAATTAGTGTCATACTCCGGATATCTGACGGAACAAATCCTTCGAGATGCTCATGGCACCTCTCAATGCTCTTCTGCTTCGAGTTTGCTGACTTTCAAAGTAATGTTCGCATGAGATCAAAGCCTGGCATCCATGGAGGTGATGTTTGAGGATACTGGCCATGTGAAGGCGCATGTCTGCATTCAATTGGGGTTAGCAAAGGCGCTAATATCGCTTGGGCTTTTTGGGATAAGCCTGGAAAGGGAGGCGCGGCGCCATACTGATCCAATCGGTTTCCTGATCCAGGCGTGAGAGCGACCGCAAAATATCAAAACTTACCCAGCGGGATACCTCCGGGAGACGTTCGTACTCCCAGATGCCATAGGCCCCCTGCAATTCTCGCACGAATTTGACGTTCTCGGTCACCCGCGGGTCTTCTAAATCGGCACCGATCCGCCAGGATAAATCCAAAAATTGAGCCACATCATAGCGTCTGAAGTAGGTGAAACCACCCCGCGGTGGTTCGGCGCCGATGATGCGGGCGACTTCGAAGCCTAGATTCTGCGCAGGATGGTGCTCGTGCGCCAACAGCAGATCCAGCCCGCGCCGCGCCGAGGGGCTCGTCCGCCGGTTGGGATGCTGTGCCAACGCACTGACCGTAGCAGTGGTATTGGTGCGGCAGCCAAATTGGGAATTCGCCAGGCGGCGATAGCCGCCGGCAAAAACATACTGATCCTGGTGGCGGCCCGAAGGCCAGCCCCCTTGTGGCAGTTCTTCAGCCAACAGCCACTCATAAGCGCGTTCTGCGCGCGGATCGGCGGCATATCCGGCCCAGGCTAGGCCCAGCAAGGGCAAGGCGGTCTGCAAGGGGATCATGTGATACTTGACATCCTCATCTAGCCTGCCGCCATCCAGTAGCGCGCCCTGGCTGATCAATGGAAAGGAGCCATCGGGTTGCTGCTGGGCAAAGAGATATTCTGCGCCGCGGCGGATGGCAGGATGATCTGGCCCCAGGTGGAAATACCCCAAACCCATCAGCGCCTGTGCCGTCAACCGGATCGTTCCCAGACCGCTGCCACCCCCTTCACCGCCCCGAAAAGAACCGTCTTCGTTCTGCAAATCCAGAAAGCGGGTAACGAAGGGGTCTCTTTCCTGAAGTTGCCTGAGTTCCTGGATTTCAGGATCGTTTTCCGGTCGGCCAAGCAAATCGCGCAGCACCAATAGCCGCAGACTGGGGGAAGGGTCGGCTAACAAAAGGGGAGTCCAGGTCATCGTTTGTGCTCCAACAATTCCCGCAAATACGGCGCGGTGGGTGTATCCATCTGTGCCACCTGTTCCGGGGTTCCAGCCGCGATTACCCGACCACCCTCCGGGCCACCGCCGGGACCCAACTCAACGATCCAGTCACAGGCTGCTAGCAGATGGCGATGGTGCTCCACTGCCAAAACGGTATGCCCGGCCTGTACCAATCGATTCAGTACCTCGACTAAACGGGCGACATCCGCCAGGTGCAGACCGACCGTAGGTTCATCCAAAATATACAGGGTTTTGTTTTTGGCCTTTTTGATCAATTCCTTGGCGATCTTCAAGCGCTGCACTTCCCCGCCCGAGAGGGTGTAAGCTAACTGTTTCCAGACCAAGTATCCCAACCCCACCTGCTGCAACACCTCCAGCCGGGAAGCCAGATTTTCTTCTTTCTGAAAAAGTTGGTAAACCTGATCAATTGTCAGGGCATTGATCTCGGGCAGAGCTACCCCCTCGATCCTGACCTCCCAGGCTTCCTGGTAATAGCCTGTGCCGCGGCAGGTTTCGCAGGTTGACCATTCGTCGGGCAAGAAACCCATTTCGAGGCGGATCGTACCCTGCCCGCGGCAGGTTGAGCAGCGCTGACTGAGCGATTTCTCCGTCAAGCCCAGGGCTTGAGCATCATCGCTGTCGGCATAGATTTTGAGCAGGGGTTTCTCCAGGTCTAGATATTTCGCCGGACTATGAATGCCGCTGCGGGTCTGATCGACCAGAAAGGCTCGCTGTGGCGCGTTGTCGATACCATCGTGCTCGCCGGGCTGGAAGGGTTCATGTGAAAAAGAGGTCGAATGCATTTTTTTGACCAGCGCCCGGCCCAGGGTATCCATCAGCAGAGTGCTTTTTCCAGAACCGGAAACCCCGCAAACCCCGGTCAGCGTGCCTAGCGGGAATTGTACATTCTCACCTCGCAGGTTGTTGGCCCGGGCGCCCCGGATCACCATCCAACCTTTGGGTTGCCTTCGTCCCTGGCTAAACCGCAAATATTCCTCCCGCAATCCTCTTCCGGTGGGTGTATCCTGTTTGATGATCTCTGCCGGGCTGCCCTGAGCCACGATTGCCCCACCGGCTGCCCCGGCTCCCGGCCCAACATCAATGATATGGTCGGCGGCCCGAATCAACATGGGATCATGCTCAACCATGATCACGGTGTTGCCCTCGTCGCGTAATTCTAGCAGTGCCTGCCGCAGGGCTGCCAACTCGCTGGGGTGCATGCCCCGGGAGGGTTCGTCCACCAGGATGGTCAGGGCGGTCAATCTACTGCCCAACAGGCTGGCCAATTGGATGCGTTGGGCCTCTCCCGCGGAAAGCGTGCCGGTCGGACGGTTGAGATGCAAATAACCGATACCCACTTGCCGCAGAAAACGCAGCCGGCGCTGGATTACCTCCAGGCTGGTTTCAACAAACGATGGCGTCGAAAGTGGCAGCGCCAGCGCTCTCAAGCGTGTTTCCAATTGGTTTAAGGGCAGTTCGCTGAGTTCGAAAATATTACCGCCCTCTAGTTTGACGGCCAGGTATTCAGGGCGCAGACCGGCCCCTCCGCAATCCGAGCAGACCACTTGCCGGGTGTAGGTGCCGTGAATATCCCCGCTATACAACCAGCCCTCGCCATAAAACCCGTGCCAGATCCAGGTTGATTGGTTTTCCTTTCCCTTTGAGCGGCCGCCTTTGCTGATATAGGTCCAGGTGTACTCGCGCCCATCGCCAAACAAGAAGGCTTTTTGAGCTTGTTCAGTCATCTCATTCCAGGGGGTTTTTTGCGGGTCGAAGCCATATTGCTTGCCGATCTCGGCGATGATAGGCTGATCCTTGCACAGATAAGATTGCGGCCAGTAGCCCGGTGAGTACATTGCCCCCGCGCATAGGGGTTTATCGGGATGAATGATCAACTTTTCTGGTTGGGGGATTTGGAGCGCGCCTAACCCATTGCATTTCTTACACGAACTCGACCAGTGCGCCGACGAAAAATGGCGCGGTTGAGCCAGTGCCGCTTTGGATGCGCAGTTTGGACAGGCCCACTCGTTTCCGCGCATCATTTCGGTGCCACAATCCAGGCAGGTTCGCTTTCCCAGCGCAGCCAGCAAAACTGAGAGATGGAAATCGATCTCGCTGATCGCGCCTACGCTGTTACGCCGCGTGAACTGCGGGATCTGGCTCCACAAATGGGCGAGCTGTGGGGCCACGGTCAGCGTGACGCCCAACCCCGTAATCGAATCCACCGGTGCCTGAGCGCCTTCACTCAGCCCCTGCCGCTCATACATCGAGAGTGATTCCAGGTAGCGCCGCCGGGCCTCGGTTTGCAACACATCACCCACCAGGCTGGATTTCCCCGAACCGGAGACCCCCGTGACCACAGTCAACTTGCCTTTGGGGATATCGACATCGACGCCCTTAAGATTATTGGCGCGGGCATTGCGGATGGCGATTATCGCGGGAGCTTCAAAATCTGGGGTGGGGCTGGGTTGCCGGGGTTTGAGGTTTGCCTCCTCTTTGAGGGCCTGTCCCGTCCGGGAATCGGGGACAGCCAACAAACCCTCGGGCGGGCCTTCATAAAGCAAGCGGCCTCCCCGGGGACCAGCCTCCGGTCCTAAATCGATGATCCAATCTGCCGCCCGGATGAAATCGGTGTTGTGTTCGACGATCACGATGGTCGCACCGTGCCGCACCAGCCGATCCAAAACCACCAGCAATCCAGCCAAATCCTGGGGGTGCAGTCCGGTGGAGGGTTCATCCAGCACCAGGATTTGATCGTTGAGATGATTGCGTCCCAGATACTTGGTCAACTTGACGCGTTGGGCTTCACCGCCGGAGAGG
>DOTA01000065.1 GCA_003513015.1 Chloroflexota bacterium | reverse complement strand
ATCTTTTTTGGCGCTCATCCAGGCACCATCGGTGTAATCACAAAATTCGCGCAGGATTTGAGCAATGCTTTTGTTTTGAAAACCTTCCTCGCGCTCCTGGATGAAGAAAGCATTTTCGACCATACGGGTGGCATCCAGATAAACATGGATACCATGGCGATTGCACAGTTCACGCAAGGCTTTAACGTTTGCCATGCTTACAGGCTGCCCACCTGCCATATTGACCGTCCCGGCCAGACTGACATAAGGGATATTCTCGGCGCCAACCTTGTCGATGAGGGCTTGCAGTTTGTTGAGGTCCACATTGCCTTTGAAGGGGTGATGGCTGGTGGGATCGTGCGCTTCGTCGATGATCACATCTACAAAGGTGCCGCCGGCCAGTTCCTGGTGCAGGCGAGTGGTGGTGAAATACATATTACCGGGGATGTAATCGCCTTTGGTAATGAGCGCCTGACTGATGAGGTGCTCAGCGCCGCGCCCTTGGTGCGTGGGGACAATGTGCTGGTAACCATAGTATTTTTGAATGGCTTCTTCCAGATGGTAGAAGTTGCGGCTACCGGCGTAGGCCTCATCACCGAGCATCATCCCAGCCCATTGGCGGTCACTCATGGCGCTGGTGCCGCTGTCAGTGAGTAAGTCGATATAAACTTCTTCGGAACGCAACAAGAAGGTATTGTAACCAGCCACATCGATGGCCTTTTTGCGTTCTTCAAAACTCATCATGCGGATGGGTTCCACCATTTTGATTTTCCAGGGTTCGGCCCAGGAACGCCGTCCAAATTGCTGCCCCATGGTTCGATATTTGTGTTCAGACATACGACCTCCAAAATTGGGTTTGGGAGTGATCCCGTTATTGGATGGGAATCACCGTTGATGATTTGACTTCATTCAGCACCAGGCTGGTGTAGATACGCGCCACCCCGGGAATGGGGGTGAGTTGGTTAATTAGAAAATTTTCCAAATCCTTGGTGTTGCGTGCCACTACTTTGAGAATGTAATCATAATCTCCGGTAACATGGTGGCACTCCAAAACTTCGGACATTTGCTGCACGGCCTCCCGAAACCCGTTGACTTGTTCGCTATCGTGTAGTTGCAGGCTAACACGCACAAAGCAAAGCATATCGTAACCGGCCTGCTTCTGATCTAGGATGGTCACATAACGAGAAATATAGCCCGTCTCTTCCAAACGGCGGACGCGTGCTAAAGTAGCCGGCGGCGACAGGTTCACCCGGCGGGCCAATTCGGCATTGCTGATGCGCGCCTCGGCTTGCAAAATTTCCAAAATGGCTTTATCGAGTTCGTCTAGCATAATTCTCCTAAGAAGAATCTATCAAATAAACCCACTTATGTCAATAATCGTTATGCAATAACAGATAAATACAAAATAATAGATATATTTTAATTAGATTTTATTTCGATTATTCACAAACGATCCCGTCTACGACTTTGTTGGCAGAATGATGAAAAATCACCCATATTTAGACAAATATGACAAATTGACATGAAAACAATTCGGATGTACAAGTTTTCGAATATTGCAAGATTACTTGATCTAGGCTATGATTACGTTGCTTTAAAAGCCTCTTGTCATTTTCAAACACGATTGCATCCGGGGGAGAGTGATAATCGCACCAATACCCCGGATGTAAAGATTTTTTGTTTATTTTCATCGTGTTTTGTTAAAAATGGTTTTGTCGAGGCGTGAGGGATTTCAGTATGAATCAAGAAGTCATCTTAGTTGTTGACGATAATCGACAAATTGCAGATGTAACCGCCGGTAGCATCCTGCCCAGTTTGGGCTATAACGCGCTGCTGGCGTATGGCAGTTCCCAAGCATTAGATATCATCCGTAAGCACCATGAG
Organism: Chloroflexota bacterium; assembly: GCA_003513015.1. Classification (GTDB taxonomy): domain Bacteria; phylum Chloroflexota; class Anaerolineae; order Anaerolineales; family UBA11858; genus UBA11858. The sequence goes on along the minus strand of DOTA01000065.1, from coordinate 2,854 downwards.
CAAATTAGCTTAATGCTGGTTGATCTTCAAATGCCCGGCCTGAGTGGTATGGAATTGCTGCGAAAACTCAAGGATGAAGGCTTTGATATCCCTGCGATTTTGGTTACCGCACATGGTTCTGAACAAATCGCCGTGGATGCCTTTCGTTTGGGCGTACAAGATTACCTCAATAAACCGATCGAGGTTGAGAATCTTGACCAGGCCATTACGCGCGCCCTTTCAAACTCACGTTTGAAGCAACAAAAAGATAATCTCACCTCACAACTACGAGAGCAGGTTTCCTGGTTGACCGCACTATCCAACGTGGGACGCAGCGTCACCTCAACTTTAAATCTCAACACCGTTTTGAAGCGCATTGTTGAAGCTGGCGTATACCTTACCCACGCCGACCAGGGATTTATCGCCATCCTCGACAACGAAAACGATCAATTGTTCCTGAGAGCCGTCAAAAATGTAGATGAACAGCACATCGACACATTTCGATTGCCGGTAAAAGATTCATCCGTAGGCCAGGCCTTAGAAACAGCTCGTCCAATCCGCCAAACTCGCGCTGCCAGCAACCAGACCATCAAAGTTGCTACCGGTTTTCTGGTTCACAGCCTCATCCATGTGCCCATAATTTATCAAGGGCAGCCTCTCGGGGTTTTATCGGTCAATAACCACATCCAATCCCGCGAATTCAACGAAAAAGACGAAGCTGTACTGACATCACTGGCCGATTACGCCGCCATCGCGATTCAGAATGCCAACTTTTTCGAACGAGCACAGCAAGAAATTGATGATCGTAAACGCGTGGAAAATGCTTTGCGGGAAAGCGAAGAACGCTATGCGCTGGCAGTCACAGGGGCCAATGATGGTTTGTGGGATTGGAATTTGCAAACCGATGAAATCTACTATTCCCCTCGCTGGAAATCGATGCTCGGTTACGCGGAAGATGAAATCGGCAATCTGCCCCAAGAATGGTTCCAGCGCATCCACCAAGATGATCTCGAGCGCACCCGCACGGAAATCTACGCACACATTCGAAAACATACCTCACATTTCACCAGTGAGCATCGCCTGCTCACCAAAGATGAAAGCTACTGTTGGGTGTTATGCCGCGGCACCACCGTTTGGGATGAAACTGGCAAAGCCATTCGCATTGCCGGCTCTATCGCCGACATCACAGAACGCAAAAATGTTGAAGACCGGCTCTTGCACGATGCCCTCCACGATGCCCTGACCGGCCTTTCGAACCGGGTATTATTCCATGATCGCCTGTCACAAGCCATCCTCAGGCACAAACGCAATCCGCAATACCGCTTCGCCGTACTCTTTTTAGACCTTGATAATTTCAAGAATATCAACGATACCATCGGGCACCTGGTCGGCGATCATTTGATTATCAAAGTTGCCGAGATTCTCAAACAAGGCATCCGAAACATCGATACCCTGGCCCGCTTTGGGGGTGATGAATTTATCATTCTGCTGGAGGATATAAAAAATGATCAAGGAGCCACGCGCGTGGCTCAATGGATCGCAGAGCAATTTGCCAGCACCATTCAGGTTGACGATCACGAAGTCTTTACATCCACCAGCATCGGGATTGTTTTCAGTCACCCGGATTACAAAGATAGCGAAGAAATCATCCGCGATGCCGATATCGCCATGTACGCGGCCAAAAATCGGGGACGCGGGCGCGCCGAAATTTTCCAAACGGGTATGCGGCAGCGCGTTGCCGAGCGTCTCACGTTAGAAACCGATCTGCGTCGGGCGATTCGCAGTGAAGAACTCAGAATCTACTACCAGCCCATTGCCGATCTCGGGACCGGCAGGTTGATGGGCTTTGAAGCCCTGGTGCGCTGGCAACACCCTATCAGGGGACTGCTCTCTCCGGCTGAATTTGTGGCCCTGGCCGAAGAAACCGGGATGATCATCTCCATTGATCGCTGGATGCTGTTGCGTGCCTGCCAACAAGCGCGTGACTGGAACAACCGCTACAAAATGGACCCCGAATTGACCATCAGTGTCAACATTTCAGCTAAACACATCACCAGCCCAGAATTACGCGAATATGTTTCCGCAGTATTGAAAAAAACCGGCTTAAATCCCAACAACTTAAAACTCGAAATCACCGAATTTTCCATTGTCGATCACAACGAAATCACATCCTCGGCCTTCACCAATTTACAAGATTTAGGCGTGCAAATCCAAATAGACGATTTCGGCATCGGCTATTCCTCCCTCGGGTACCTCTCACGCTTCCCCATCAACGCCCTGAAGATCGATCAATCTTTTGTCGGCAACATCGTTGAAGATCAAGGCCAGCGCGACATCGTCCAGGCCATCGTCACCCTTACAGAGCGCCTCAACGTCAAGGTGATCGCCGAAGGGGTTGAAACCTTTGGGCAGCTCGAACAACTCCGCCAAATTGGCTGCCAGCTTGGGCAAGGTTTTCTGCTCTCCATTCCAATGGATATTACAACGGTCGAAGAGATGCTCCAAAAACTCTCACATGAAAATGGAAGACTCCCCTTCCTGGAGTTAGGCTCATCCTGAAATCATTAAAAAGCCTCACAATGAACATTGTGAGGCTTTTTATAATGCCCCCGATCATAAATGACGACTTCTGCCTGCTAAAAAGCACAATTTATGACCGTGAAGGGTATAGTTGCTTCCGCCAAAATCAGGGGGCGCGCTTCTTTTAGAGTTTCGGCAGCACAATCGACTGCTGCTTCTGATACTTCCCTTTTTTATCCGCATAAGTGACTTCGCAGGGTTCGTCACCCTCGAAGAACAACACCTGGGCAATCCCCTCATTCGAATAGATTTTGGCGGGCAGCGGGGTCGTGTTGGAAATCTCCAGGGTCACGAA
>DOTA01000119.1 GCA_003513015.1 Chloroflexota bacterium | reverse complement strand
CGTCAAACACCTTTCGATGATACGCAAGCCGAATCTTTTATCAGGCTTGGCAGTTTGCGTACATTGTGGCTCCGCGATGGTTGTCACCAACGCGGGCAAAAATCTTTGGCCCGCGTATCTTTGCGGCAAGAAATCACGCCGCGGGCAGTATAGCGATTGTCAAGCGCGGTTGGTTGGCAAAGCGAAAACCGATCAAGCCATTATTGACCTTGTGCTAAACCGGATTCTTACGCTGGAATTTTTCGCGGCTTTACTGGAAGAAACTCGTGCTCGCTTTGCGGACACCTCCAAAATCGAATTGCAACTCACCACCTTTGAGAAATCTCTAGCCCTTGCAAACCGCGAGATTAGCAATCTACTGGAACTCGCCGCAACCTTTGGCGCACAATCGGCAGGCGCAAAGATTGTAGAACTTGAAACCGAGCAAACCCGGCTGAAAGCCGAAATCAAAAACCTTGAAACCCAAAAGAAAGCAGCGCAAATCGAAATCAGCCCCGAGGCTTTAGCCCTGACTCTGAGTGTTTGGCGCAATTAAATCACCCAGGCACAACAAGAAACCGATATCCGCATCTTGCAAAACCTGCTTACCCAATTTGTGCAGAAAATCGAACTCAATTACAATCATGCCCAAATTTGGTACACCTATCCGTTGGATGGCCTTGAAACAATAGAACGTGAAGTATTCCCCTGGGGGCACACGCTCAAGAAAACCGTTCTACGATTGATGTAGAGCGGTTTTCTTATCTGTGTTAAGGTTTGAATCAAGGGGAAAAACAAAAAATTTGGTGATGGATATTGACACAATGCGCGAAAAATCTCGTTAGCAGCAGTTCAAGCCCCCAAAAGGTTACACACGTTGAATCGATCTGCTATTGGCTCTCTGATAACAGCTATTTTGCTATTCGGCAGAAGTTCAAGACAGAAAAAAGGCAGCACATCCTGACTTGCTTTCGTTTCATACTCTGTAACAGTGCGGAGTATAATCAGCGTTATGAAAAAACATGCCCATAACATAATCGCCTTGACTGGCACTATTATTGATGAATTCGGCCCCCGGGCAGCTGGAAGCCCAGAGTCTCGGGGGAGCGCCGACGCACTGGCGGCTACTGTCGCTCCCTTTGCAAACGATGTTAGGACTGAAGATTTTACTTTCAGCCCGGGAGCTTTTCTCGGTTGGATCAGAATTCTTGTGGCGGCCTACGTAGTGGCGCTGGGATGCATGTGGCTGGGATGGTATCTCATCTCTTCTCTTATTCTTCTCGGAGCGGTAGCTTTGTTGGTCTTTCAGTTCTTTTTATATAAAGAGGTACTCGATCCATTCTATCCGAAGTTTAGGGGCCGCAATGTTCTGGCAAGCCTGGAACCAGAGGGGGAGGTTCGCGGGGAATTGATGATCTCGGGGCATCATGATAGCGCACGGATTTTCAATTTCCTGGTACACCAGCCAAAGCTGTATTTGCTAAGAATAAATGGGGGGATTGGTTCTCTGGTAACTCTAGCTTTGACAAATATCATTCTTTTGGTTCTTGCTCTGGCAGGCATAAATACCTCCTGGGCCTGGATTCCGGCTCTGGTTTTCACAGTGCTGCTGGCATTGGTACTGCAACTCTGGTTTTTCGCGTCAAAAAACCATACACCCGGTGCTGGAGATAATCTTGCCTCTTCTGTCACCGCACTGGAATATCTAAAAATCTGCGCTGCTGCCAAAGAAAGGGGCAAGGGCTTTAAACATCTCCGGATAACTGCGGTAAGCTGGGACGCTGAAGAGGCCGGATTGCGAGGGGCCAGAGCCTGGAGAAAAAACAGGGAGACCGACCCTTTGCAGCATCCCGTGTGGAATCTGAATCTTGAGTGCTTATACGATGTAAACGCACTTTTTATGCTGACTTCAGATATAAACGGGAGTGTCCAACTTTCGCATGCCCTGGCTGAACGCTGTGCCCGAATTCTGACAGAGATTACCGGCAGGGATGTGACGGTAAAACCAATCGGGTTTCTAGCTGGTGGGACTGATGCAGGCGAGACGGCCAAAGCCGGAGTGGAAGCCACAACATTGATGGGTATGCCTTTTTCCATCGATGCACTGGCAGCTGTATATCACACCCCCAAAGACACCATCGAGGCCGTAAGCGCTGAGGCTGTAGAAACGGCGCTCATGCTCGCCGACACACTGGCGAAGGAATTGGATGGGGAAATCTAAGCATCGAGATTTGCGGGGAAATTCCATGCCCGGTATCGCCATGAACTGCCCAGGGTTGCTCTTGATTGGAATCTTAGCTTCGCACATCTATCTCTTCAAAGATCGCATTGTTATGTGTGCCTAACTTTGAGGTTCGGCACCGCCTATCTCGCAACGCCAGGGGCAACAAAATCAACCTCCTCCACCGATACTGTCCTACTTGTGCGGCCTGGGTAGCTGATCCAGGTCATCCCAATGTTGAGTTCGCGAACGATATTTTCCGCCTCGATGCTGGCGCCATTCTCAAGCTCGATGGTTCCCGTGGTGTGGGCATCTTCGATCAGGGTAAGATCGTAGCCGCGTTCCAGCGCGGCATAGGCGGTCGCNNTTTCGCCTTCCACGGGGGATAATTCTGGAACCAGTTGCCAATCTGGGCTAGCATAGACCAACTCTTCGTCCGAGTGCTGCACCCAGATCACCGGAACACCCTGGCTTCGGGCCTTTTCGACGGCACTGGCAATATTCTTGATAATACGGGGAGCAGCCCAAACAGTTTGCATGACTCCAACCTGAACATCTACCACTAAAAGAACACCTTTGTCACCTTCTCGAATAACTGCCATTTGCTTCGCTCCTGTTTTGTGATTTGCTCATACCAGCAAGCGTATCACATTCTTTTTGCTGCCCAA
>DOTA01000143.1 GCA_003513015.1 Chloroflexota bacterium | reverse complement strand
GGCAACGATTGATTCGACCAATTCGCGCGGGATGGAGGGGATCATCTCCATCCCGCGCGAATTGGTCGAATCAATCGTTGCCCTTGAAGACCCCCTCCAGACGGTTTACACTATTGCCAATTTCCAGCGTATCGAGTTGGAAGATGCCCAGGGTTTGCTTGAACTCGATTCGGTGCGCGAAAAACTTCTCAAGTTGGTTGGCCTGCTGGTGCGAGAAGTGGAAATGCTCGAAATCGGCCAGCGGGTGCAAAATGAAGCTCGCTCCGAGATCGAAAAAGTGCAGCGCGAATACTTCCTGCGCGAGCAGCTCAAAGCCATTCAGCGGGAACTGGGTGAAAGTGACGAGCAAACCGTCGAAGTTGAGGAGTTTCGGCAAAAAATCGAGCAAGCCAAAATGCCTGAAGAAGCTGAAAAACAGGCCCGCCGCGAATTGGATCGTATGGCGCGCTTGCCATCAGCCGCCGCCGAATATGGCGTGATCCGCACCTACCTCGATTGGCTGGTCACGTTGCCCTGGTCGGTTGTCACGGATGATAACCTCGATATCCCACACGCCCGCGCTGTACTGGATGAAGACCACTACGGCCTCGAAGATGTTAAAGAGCGCATCCTCGAATTTTTGGCCGTGCGCAAGCTGCGCCAGGAGCGAGCCGACGAATTCACCGAAGAATTTGACGATGAAATTCGCCGCTTGCGGGAGGGAGTCATCCTGTGTTTTGTGGGGCCGCCGGGCACCGGCAAAACCTCGCTGGGGCGTTCGATTGCGCGTGCCATGGGGCGCAAATTCATTCGCATTTCGTTGGGGGGTGTGCGCGATGAAGCCGAAATCCGCGGCCACCGCCGCACTTACATTGGCGCTATGCCCGGACGTATCCTCCAGGCTTTGCGCCGGGTGGAATCCACCAACCCGGTTTTCATGCTCGATGAAGTCGATAAGCTCAGCACCAGTTTCCAGGGCGATCCCGCCTCGGCCTTGCTTGAAGTGCTCGATCCCGAACAAAACGTTGAGTTTCGCGATCATTATCTCGAAGTGGCTTATGATCTCTCGCAAGTGATGTTCATCACTACCGCCAACTGGATTGATAACATTCCCGGGCCTTTGCGGGATCGTATGGAAGTCATTCGTTTATCGGGTTACACCGAGGGCGAGAAAACTGAGATTGCCAAAGGCTATTTGATCCCGCGCCAATTGCGTGAAAATAGCTTGCGTGAGGGTGAGTTGACCTTTACGGATCAGGCCATCAAGGATATTATCCGCTCTTACACTCGCGAAGCAGGTGTGCGCAACCTCGAACGGGAAATTGGGGCAGTTTGCCGTAAAGTGGTCACTCACATTGCCGAAGGCCAAACCGAGAACGTGGAAATCGAACCCAAAGTAATTCGCGAATTTTTGGGGCGGGCGCGCTTTTACGATACCGAAGAAATTGCCACGCGCACCTCTATGCCGGGTGTGGCAACGGGTCTGGCCTGGACTCCTACAGGTGGTGATGTGCTCTTCATCGAAGCCACCAGCATGCCGGGCAACAAAGGCTTTCAGGTAACGGGATCACTCGGAAATGTCATGAAAGAATCAGCCCGAGCGGCTCTATCCTTTGTGCGTTCACGGGCTGATAAATTGGGCCTGGATCAGGATTTCTTCAGCCAATCTGATTTGCACTTGCACGTCCCGGCAGGCGCGCAGCCCAAGGATGGTCCCTCCGCGGGCGTGACGATGGCGACGGCGCTGGTCTCCCTGGCCTCAGGCCGGTCTGTGCGTTGCGAGGTGGGCATGACTGGCGAGATTACCTTGCGCGGCCAGGTGATGCCGGTTGGCGGTATCAAAGAGAAGGTTTTGGCAGCCCACCGTTCCGGGCTGAAAACCGTTATTTTGCCCAGCCGCAACGAAGCCGATCTCGAAGATTTGCCCGATGATGTGCGTCAGGCCATGAAATTTGTTTTTGCGAATACGGTCGATGAAGTTCTTGCTGCGGCTTTGATGACGGCTCCAAAGCGCAAAGCCCGGAGAAAAAAGAGTAAACCCCCAGAGACAACCCCGCCAGCACCTGATGCAGCCGAAGCGGACGATCAAAACCCGGAAAGCTGATCTTTAATCTGTGAGAGAACAATGTCGAAAATAATGCTGATAGAAGATGATCAAACCATGGCTGGATTGCTGACCATCCTCCTGGGAATCGAAGGATTTGATGTGTTTGCCTTCAAAGGCGGGGAAGATATTTTGCCGGTGATTCGGAGCGAACACCCCGAGGTTATTTTGTTGGATGTGAACCTGAAAAATCTGGGCGGGCGCATCACCAGCGGTTTTGATTTGCTGCCCCTGATCCGCCAGGATGAAGAACTCTGCCAGATTTGTGTGATCATTTCATCGGGGATGAACTATCAGGATGAGAGCAAAGCCGCCGGGGCTGATGGTTTCATTATGAAGCCTTACATGCCCGATACTTTGCTAAAACTTATCAAATCTAAATTAAACTAAAAATATATGATTGGCAAGCGGCTCGCCGTTTGCAGAAGAGAATTACGTGGCTAAAAAACGTGGACGTACCCCCCCTCAGTGGTACACAATGGATTTACATTTACATACCCCAGCCTCCAGCGATTACCAACAAAATGGTGTCGAATATCTGGATATCCTCAAGCAGGCTGAAGCCCGCGGGCTGGATATGATCGCCTTTACCGATCACAACACCGTGGCGGGATACCGCTGCATGCACGAGGAAATTGAGCAACTGGAGTTGCTGGAAAAATTGAATCGCCTGCTCCCCGAGGAGAAGGCCCGCCTCACTGAATACCGGCGCTTGCTGGATAAAATTTTGGTGCTGCCGGGTTTTGAATTTACCGCAACCTTCGGATTCCATATTTTGGGGATATTTTCTCCCGATAAACCCGTGCGGGAAATTGAGCATATTCTCCTGAATTTGCAAATTCCAACCGATCAGCTTGATTCCGGTTCCGTGACAGTGGGTGCTAGTTCCGATGTACTGACCGCTTACCGCGCCATCCATGATGCCGGTGGCTTAGTGATTGCCGCGCACGCCAACGCCAATAGCGGCGTAGCCATGCGCGGTTTTCCCTTTGGTGGGCAAACCAAAATCGCCTACACCCAAGATGCCAATTTGCACGCCCTGGAAATCACCGATCTGGANNGACCGCGCTTCGGATGTGCAACTGCCCGAGGTCACCTTTGAGGCCCTCAAGGAACTCTTTCTCAGCAACGATTTCGCCCGCACGCGCCCGCGGCGGCATAAGGCCGAACCGGCTTTCGATTTCATCAAGGCTGCTCAAGAAGAAGGCGCCAATATCGTGCAAGATTTTCATGAAAGCATGACAGTGCGCGGCGGCAAACTCTATGCCATCATTGCCGATGCTTGTGCCTTTGCCAATACCAACGGGGGCACGCTCTATATTGGCCTTACCGAAAATTCCAGCAAACCTGTCGTCGGAGTTTCATCTGCGGAACAAGCCATAGGGCAACTGGAAAAAGACATCGAAAAACGCATCAGCCCGCCGTTAAATTGCACCATCGATGCTCATAGCCTGGGCGGCAAACAAATTGTGCGCGTGCTTGTGCCGCGCGGCGATGATCCGCCTTATGCGGTTGACGATAATAAAATCTATTTGCGCTCCGAGACCGAAACTGGACTGGCTGTGCGGGATGAAATTGTTGAGATGGTGCTTCGAGGGCAGCGCGAAACCTCGCTGGTTGCCTCCCCCTCCAAAAGTCCGGCCGTTAGCCCGATGGAAATTTCAGAAGATACCGTTCCCGAAAAACATTCCGAAACCCATCACGAAACCCACCCTCGCATTGGAGTCGAAATTGTCTCTGTCGAAGATCGCGGTGGGGTTCCCTACTTTACGGTGCGTGATTTACGAAACGGAAACGTAGTCAAAAATGTCACCCAAAAATCAGCCCGTAAACTCTGGCATCAGGCTATCACGCGCTACAGCCAGATTCCGGGAGACCTGTCGAAAGCTAAAATC
>DOTA01000488.1 GCA_003513015.1 Chloroflexota bacterium | reverse complement strand
GCTGCCCTGGGTCTGGTACAGTTTAATTTTAGCGGTAGGGGTTGATCCTTATGGCGAAAATCAGCCGCTGGAGGGCTGGCAGCTCGGCGATCTGACGCGGCGCTGGCCACCCGCGCTCAAAGGCTTTTTCTTGGGGTTGGCGCGTAACGGCCTTTCGGCGCATCCTAATGAAGTGCCGGTTTCGGGTTTTTTGGGTTTTCTGCGTTTTTACACCATTTTGCGGCGGGATGCCTGGGTGTTCTCGTATTTGCCGGAGGAAGGCGGCACGACTGTCAGCGAACCCCTGGGGGCCAGGATTCAGCAACTGGGTGGGGCGATCACCCTGGGGGCCAGNNGGGCCAGAAGTTGATGATCTGTTCTTTCCGCGGGCGCTCTCGAATGCGGTGGTGCGGCTGTGGTTCGACAAAATCCCGCGGCGAGAGGCGGAGGCTGGGATTTTTAGCGGCGATTTTAGCCTGCACAATTATTTTTGGCTGGATCGAATTTATAACCCCTTCCGCCGTTGGGCGCGGGAGACGGGCGGGAGCGTGATCGAAGCGCATATTTATGGCCCGCCGGAGGTGCTGGCGCAGCCCGAGGCTGTGCTGCTGGCCCAGGCCGTGGTGGATGTGCAGCAAGCCTGGCCGGAGTTACGCGGGCATCTGATTGGGCAGCATTTGCAGGTGAACCCAGCAACACACACGCTGCCCGCGGTTGGCCCGGCGGAGCGCCACTTGGGGACGCTGACGCCCTGGGAGGGTCTGTTTTGCGCGGGGGATTGGGTGCGGCACCCCTCACCGGCCTTCTTTTTGGAGCGCTCCTGCGTCACGGGCATGGCGGCGGCCAATGCGGTGCTGGCGGTGCGAGGGATGCCGGAATGGCCGTTGATCGATTATTTGCCCCCTGAGCCGTTGGTGGGTTGGATTGAGAAGTTGATGCGGCGCGGGCGAGAACGCAGGCGGGAGAAATTAAACCGGGCTAAATTGTGAACCTGGATTTGGGGCTGTATGCGCAGTAAATTATGAAGAGGTTTCTAAAATTTCCAAGAATTTTTCCACAATTAGGGGGTCAAAAATCTGCCCCGACATTTCGATCAGATAGGATTTTGTTCTTTCCACAGACCAGGCTTCACGATAGGGCCGGTCGGAGGTTAGTGCGTCCCAATTGTCGATCACGGTAAAGATACGGGCGGTTAACGGAATTTCTTCACCTTTCAGACCATGGGGGTACCCGGCACCATCCCAGCGCTCATGGTGATAGCGGGGAATATTTAAGGCGGGATGGAGATATTGGATGGGGAACAGCATTTCGTAAGCGTANNGGGATGCCCATTTTGCCGATGTCATGCAGCAAGGCACCTCGTTGGACATGCACCAATTCGCTGTCACTGAGGCCAAAGGCGCGCGCCAGACGCAGGGTTAGTTCTGTTACGCGTTGCGTATGGCCCTCGGTTTCTTTATCGCGTAAATCAAGGGCATGCGACCAGCCCTCGATGGTGGCATCATAAGCCTGTCTGAGTTCAGCATTGGAACGCTCCAACCCTTCAAAGAGTTGAGCGTTGTCAATCGCAATGGCAGCCTGCCCCGTAAGCGCTTCCAAAAAGTCCAGCCATTCACCATCGGGTTGAAGCGGGGTTCGATGAAATATATCCATAACGCCTTTAAGTTCGCCTTTAGCAATAAACGGCACAGCGATATGCGTGATGAATCCCTCGCTCTTCAGCAGCGTAACGCGCACGGTATCTTGAGATTCAGTGACGCTGGTTTCTTGAAGTAATTTCTTATCAAGCGCGGCGCGGCCAGCCAGCCCTTCTCCTAAGCGTAAATTTGTGCGCTCATAAGCGCGTGTACGAAAGCCGCTTCCGGCAGCATACTCAAGGGTGAATAAATGCGGGTTGAAAAGCAGGATGCCCGCAGAATCCACATGCAATTTTGCCAAAACCTGGCTTAGTAATATTCCAAGGGTAACTTGCGGGTCAAGGCTGGTTGTGATGGCATGATCAATGAGCCGTAAGGCTTGCAGATATTCAAGCTGGCGGCGAGTCTCTTCGTACAAGCGCGAGCGATGCAGGGCCGTGCCGGCCATTTCCGTGAGAGAAACCAATAATTTAGCCTGCTCTGCGGTGATTTCGCGTGGCAGCGGCACAGAAATAAATATTACGCCCGCAGTCTCGTCCGCAGCGCGAATGGGAACACAGATCCCACCCCAGTTGTTGGGGATGCGATCCGCGTTTGACGAACTAAAAAACGAATCATCGGTAAACTCGCGTAAAAAGTGCGTGGTGCCGCTTTTGAAAACCGTGCCTGCAAGGCCCTCGCCGGGTTTGATCGGTACTGCTCGAAATTGTTCAAACCAACCGCGAGCGGCAACCAGGCGCAGCGCTTCATGTTCAGGTTGATGTAGCCAAATGGCGCCGGCTTCGCTTTCGAGGGCCAGNNGCCTCCATTTCGACAAGACGCATACGAATCACTTCCTCGGCCAGTTTCTGATCTTCCAGGGCGCTCAATAAGGCGCGACGGGAGTGGTCGGCTTCTTTGAGCAAGCGCTGCAATTCGGCCTGGTGGGCAATAATCCGTTCTTCCTGCTCTTTGCGCTCGGTGATGATAAATTCAACGCCATCAAAACAGACTGAGCCATCCTCTAATTGCATAGGGGTCGAAAAATAGGAAGACCACCTAATTCCTCCGGATGGATCTCTGACGCGTGCTTCGGCTCTAAAAGTGACGAGGTTTTTGACGGCTTCTTCTTCGGTCTTTATTAAGTTATCGAGATCATCCTCGTGTATTTGGCGGTAAATAAGGTTTGCGTCTGCCAGGCCGTCTTCAGGAGAGACCCCATACAATTCACGAACTGAATCGCTTAAGTAAGTGAACTGTCTTGTGTCGTCAGGTTTGATCACAACTTGATAGATCATGCCAGAGTTAAAGTTATCGCTAATGGATTTGATGCGCGCCTGGCTCTCTTGCAGTGCCGTTTCGGCTTGTTTACGTTCTGCAATATCCCAACTTAGATCTGCTAATTGGGTTATAGCCTCGACATCCCGCTCACTGTAATCCGTAGGTTTATTGCCTACGCCGATAATTGCCACAATCTTCTCGCCGCGCAGGATAGGAAGCGAGATAAAACGCTTGACCTCCGCATGTCCATCTGGCAAGCCCTTTTGGTTGGGTGCGATGGCGTAATCATTGCAAATGATGGCACGCCGTTCTTGTGCGCACTCAGCCCAAA
>DOTA01000002.1 GCA_003513015.1 Chloroflexota bacterium | reverse complement strand
ATCAACTGCTGGGGGAGGCCGACCGGGTTCAATATGATCCCGAGTTTCAACGCCGCAAGAAGCGCCTGCTGGATTTTGATGGGATTCAAACCCGGGAGTTGCCGCGCGGCTTTGAGGGCGAACTGCGCCCCTACCAAAAAGCCGGCTTCGATTGGCTGTATTTCTTGCATGATTTTGAGTTTGGCGGCTGTTTAGCCGATGACATGGGCTTGGGCAAAACCATCGAAACCCTGGCTTATCTGCAATCGCAAAAAGAGAGCGGGCATGTTCATAAAGCCACTTTGCTGGTGCTGCCGCGCTCCCTGTTGGTCAACTGGCAGCGCGAGGCCGAAAAATTTACGCCCGGACTGAGTTTTTATGAATATTTTGGCAACCAGCGCGCCGAAGATATTAACGCCTTCGACAATTATGACTTGATTTTGACCACCTACGGCGTGATGCTGCGCGACATCGAGCAATTGCGCGAATACCGTTTCCACTACGCCATTTTGGATGAATCACAGGCCATCAAAAATCCCTTGGCGAAAACTTCCAAAGCGGCGCGGCTGCTCAACGCCGATCACCGTTTGGTGCTGACCGGCACCCCGGTGGAAAACTCCACGTTTGAACTTTGGTCGCAATTTGCCTATCTCAACCCGGGCTTGTTGGGCAATCTGGATTACTTCAAAAATGAGTTTGGCAACCCCATCGAGCGCCAGGGGGATGAAAATACCTCCGAGTTTTTGCGCAAAATGGTCTACCCTTTCATTTTACGCCGCACCAAAGATCAGGTTGCCCCCGAGTTGCCACCGCGCACCGAACGCGTGATCTACGCCGATATGGACCCCGCTCAACTCAAGTTTTACAACAAAACGCGCGATTATTACCGCGCCATGCTGTTAGGTGCCATCGAAGAAAAAGGCATGAACAACGCCCGCATGCAAGTGCTGGAAGGCCTGCTGCGCCTGCGCCAGATTTGCAATCACCCCCGTTTAGTGCAAGCGGATTTTCGCGGCGATTCCGCTAAATTTGAATTGCTCATCGAAACCATCGCAACCCTGCAATCCGAAGGTCACAAAGCCCTGATCTTCTCGCAGTTTGTGCAAATGCTCAAGATCGTGCGCGAGGCCTTGGATCAACGTAAAATCCCCTATACCTATCTCGATGGGCGCACCCAAAACCGCCAGGAGCGCGTCGATACCTTCCAGAATGATCCGAAAATTCCCTTTTTCCTGATCTCCCTCAAAGCGGGGGGTGTAGGCCTGAATCTCACCGCCGCCGATTACGTGATTCACATTGACCCCTGGTGGAATCCCGCGGTCGAGATGCAAGCCACCGACCGCACCCACCGCATCGGGCAGGATAAGCCCGTTTTCGTCTACAAACTGATCACGCGAAACTCCGTCGAAGAGAAAATCCTGCAATTGCAAGATAAAAAGAAAGCTCTCGTCGAACAGTTGATCTCTACCGAAAGCAGCTTCTTCAAAAGCCTGACAGCGGAAGATGTGAGTGTGTTGTTTAGTTGATCCCATGCCGATCAGACCCACCGACCTCATCCTGGTAGCCTTCATCCCCACCCCGCGTGACCTCGAAATCGCCCGTGTTTTGGGCTGGTACCGCATCCCATTGCGGACGGCTCCTAAAGTGGTCTCGGTAGATTATCTGGCCTTTTACCAGCCCGCCTCTTTTGGTGATGACCACAAATGGAGCATCGAATATTGTGCGTCGGCGAAGGGGCACGAACTGGTCACTCGGGCTGAGTTAATTCGCGATCAACCGGATCACCCCAAAGCTGGGGAAGAGTATTTCAAAATCCAGTTAGGGCCGTTGTTCCAACTGGCAAATCCCATCAAAGCTGAACAATGGAAGCGCATCACTTTCCTCTACACCACGGGGGAATATCTGCTCCAAGCCGAAACCATTAACGATTTGGTGGTCCACACCGAAGAGCGCCAACTGCTCTGGCACGCCCTACGCGAGCGCGCCAACCGGGATCAGTCTGAAGAGATGCCCGAAGCGGATATCCCGCCTGAAGTGCTGACGGCTCTTTTGGGCATCAGGGAAATTGATGAAAGTTACGGAGCAACCGCATGAAATCAAACTATTTATCGCACGCCGAATTATTGCAACTCAAACGCTGGAACACGCCTACCATCTACAACGGCTGGGAACAAATTACGCAGCACGATATTGCCGCCGACTGTTTCAACCTGGAAGAAACCACCGATTTTATGCCCCAAATGGGACCGATGGTGGGCTATGCTGTCACAGTTGTCATCCAGCCCAGTGAAAAATCCCATAAGCAAAACACAAACGCCTTGTCCGAATATCGCCGTTATGTGGCCGAACAACCTGGCCCGAAGATCGTGGTCGTGCAAGACCTCGATAAACCCCAGGTAATCGGATCTTTTTGGGGCGAAGTCAATAGCAATGTCCACCGGGCGCTGGGTTGTGTGGGTACCATCACCGATAGCGCCATCCGCGATCTGGACGAAATGACCAATGCGGGTTTTAAGGCCTTGGCGCGACGCTTATGCGTGGGTCATGCTCACGTGACTCCCGTGCGCTGGAATTGTGAGGTTGAAGTCTTTGGCACCATCATCAAGCCCGGTCAACTTATTCATGCCGACAAGCATGGATTTTTGGCGATCCCTGCAGAAGATCAAACCAGTTTACTTGAGGCCGCGATCTTTATGGATACCAACGAATGTGAAACTGTCATTCAGGCCGCGCGCCAGGCCGTGGGGAAATCAAACGCCGAAATTTTAGAATCATTAGAGGCCGCTGCTCAAGCCTTCTCCGAAAATACACGGCAGAAATTTCGACGCGCAGGTGAATGGTAGAAATTGGAGCGAAATATGCAAAAAATCATAAAAAATGGCACTCTGATTACCGCCTCAGATACCTTTCAAGCGGATATTCTCATCGAAGGGGAGCAGATTAAGGCCATTGGAGCCGACCTGCACTCCCCAGGTTTGGAAGTGATCGACGCCACCGGAAAGTTGATTCTGCCCGGAGGCGTCGACCCGCATACCCATTTCGACCTGCCCATGTTTGGCACCGTTTCCTCCGATGATCACTACACCGGGCACAAAGCCGCGGCTTTTGGCGGTACCACCACCGTGATGGATTTTGTGCCGCAAACCGGCGATGACGCGGGTGGGTTGCAAGCCGATCTGGCCGCCTGGCGTGCCAAAGCCGACCCCAAAGCCGCCATCGACTTCGGTTTTCACATGAATATCACCCACTTTGACGAAAAAATTGCCGCCGAGATTCCCTTTTTGGTTGAAGTGGGGATTACCACCCTCAAGGTTTTTACCGCCTATAACCATCGCCTGCGCCTGGGGGATGGCGAAATCTTCCAGGTAATGCGGATTGCCAAAGAACACGGCATGCTCACCATGCTGCACGCCGAAAACGGTGACATCATCGAGGTGCTGGTGGCCGAGGCCTTGGCAGCCGGTCACACCGCGCCCGAATGGCACGCCCGTACTCGCCCGGCCTGGGGCGCAGTGGAATCTGCTTTACGGGCTTTCTCCATCGCCGCCCAAACCGAAGCCCCGCTCTACCTCGTTCACATGAACGCGGGCGGTGAAGTAGATATGCTGCATTATGCCCGGGAACGCGGCTTGCCCGTGATGGGCGAGACTTGCCCCCAATATCTCTTTTTCAGCGAAGACGATTTGCGTCGCCCCGATGGCGCTAAGTGGATTTGCTCGCCGCCCATGCGCAGTGCCGCCGATAATGCCCGTTTGTGGGAAGGTCTGGAGGATAGCATCATCCAGACGGTGGGCACGGATCACTGCCCATTTTTCTTTGATGGCACACAGCCGATTATCTACGAGGGGCAGCCCATCGCCATCCCCGGTAAGGAACTGGGAGCCGCGGATTTCACCAAAATCCCGAACGGCCTGCCGGGGGTCGGGGATCGCCTGCCGGTTTTGTGGAGCACCGCGGTCAACCCGGGCCGTCTCACGCCCAATCAATTTGTGGCTCTCACAAGTACCAATCCTGCCAAAATTTTTGGATTGTATCCTCGCAAGGGCGCGCTGGTTCCCGGTGCGGATGCCGACCTCGTCATCTGGGATCCGCAGCGCAAAGTGAAATTTGGCGTAGCGATGTCACAGCAGCGCACCGATTATAACCTCTACGAAGGCTGGGAACTGACCGGCTACCCCGAAAAAGTTTTCTTGCGGGGCCATCTGATTGTAGATGGCGAACAATGGCTGGGGCAACCCGGGATGGGGCAGTTTCTCAAGCGGAAGCCCGGCGCGGAGGTACTCTAACGGAACTATGCCCTTTGCGGTCACAAATTGCGCTTTTTTAGCAGGCTGGATGCGCAATTTGTGACCGGGGGCATTATATAACGCTCGTTTTGGGCAAATGGAGTACAATCAAGATACAAGCGAATTCGAAATAGTCCTGACAGGAGAAAATCCATGGTTGATAAAAAACCTCTCTACTTTACCCCCGATCCCAGCATCGGTTTTACGGCCGAGCGGCGCGAAGATGGCGGATTGAACTTGATCTTCAAAGATGTAACCCACGAAACTTTAGGTCACTGGCACCAATTTGCCGAAGAGCATTTGTTGGGTTCCGACCGGCTGGTGCGCAATCTGTATGATCTCAGCCAAGTGGAGCACATCTCCGAAGAAGCCGTTCAGGTTGCTGTAGAATTGAACACCGACCCCTCCACGCGCAACATTCGTTTGGCGGTGGTTGTAGCGAATGAAGCCGTGCGCAGCGCCATCCGAAAAATTAGTGATCTTTCCGTTGGTAGCGGCGCTCGCCTGGGTATTTTTACTGATCGCGACGAGGCTGAAAAATGGCTGGCCCGCCCCATGGAGTCGATGGTTTAAGCTGAAACGCAATTCGTAAAACGTTATGTGTAAATTTGTGGGGATTACGCATCACGTTTTACGTTTTAAAGCCCATGTATTCCACACTTACCATCCAGAA
The DNA here is from genome assembly GCA_003513015.1 of Chloroflexota bacterium. GTDB lineage: Bacteria > Chloroflexota > Anaerolineae > Anaerolineales > UBA11858 > UBA11858. The sequence continues at coordinate 2,024 of DOTA01000002.1, read as the reverse complement.
CCATCGGCTTGATTGGGGTGCCCGCACATATGTGATGGGCATCCTCAATGTTACCCCCGATAGCTTTTCGGGAGATGGCTTGCTCTCGCACGCTGACACTCTGGCAGCTTCCCTGGCGCAGGCCCGCCAATTTGTGGAGGCCGGAGCCGACATCCTGGATGTGGGCGGCGAAAGCACCCGCCCTGGATCCGAACCAGTGAACGCCGAGGCTGAACTGGCCCGCGTCATGCCGGTGATTGAAGCGCTTGCGGCGCAATTCCCAGATACTCTGATTTCAATCGACACCTACAAAGCGCGCGTGGCTGAAGCCGCATTGCAGGTTGGGGCGCACATCGTCAACGATGTATGGGGGCTGCGCGCCGACCCTGCTTTGGCGGGGATTGCCCATGAATTTGATGCGCCGGTAATTTTGATGCACAACCGTAGTAATCCCGCCAGCGTGGAAGTGCGCAACCAATTGGGAAATGCCTACATCGGCCCCGAATATATTGATTTGCTGGCAGATCTCCGGCGAGAATTGCTGGCCAGCGTGGACCTGGCACTTGCGGCTGGGATCGCTAAAGAGAAGATTATCCTCGACCCAGGGATTGGGTTCGGTAAAACGGTCTCCCAAAACCTGGAGTTGATCGACCGCCTCGGCGAAATCCGTGCTTTGGGGTACCCGGTGCTCTTAGGGCCGTCGCGCAAATCCTTTATCGGTTACACCCTCGATCTCCCGCCNNGCGGATATCATCCGGGTGCATGATGTCAAAGAAATGGCGCGCATTGCCAAAATGACCGACGCGCTTGTGCGCCGGAAATCAGTTTAAATTTTCAGATAACTGCTCAGCAAACCTCGATGATAGCCTAAATTTTTACCACCAAGTTACAAAGCCTCAAAGAATTAAAGGGTTTTTCTTTCGTGTCTTTGTAGTGAAAATTGAAATTGCTCTGGTTGGTCTGAGTAGTTAAAACTCAAAATTCAAAGGAGAAAACGATGACCCAAGATTTTTTCAATGCCCGTGATCTGCTCAAAACCTCGCACGGGGATTATGTGATTTACCGTCTAGCGGCTTTGGAACAGGCTGGCTTGACCAAACTTTCGAAATTGCCTTATTCGATCCGTGTGATGTTGGAATCGGTGTTGCGCCAGTGCAATGACCGCGAAATCACGCAGGATGATGTGCGCAACCTGGCGGGTTGGAAGCCGCGCGCTTCGCATCGCCCCAGCTTGCCCTTCCGCCCGGGGCGCGTGGTGATGCAAGATTTCACCGGCGTGCCAGCGGTGGTCGATTTGGCGGCCATGCGCTCGGCGATGGCGCGTTTGGGCGGTGATCCGCGTAAGATAAATCCCCATGTTCCGGTGGATTTGGTGATTGACCATTCCGTGCAGGTGGATTTTTTCGCCAGCCCTGATGCTCTCCAACGCAACGCTGAACTGGAATTTCAACGCAACCGCGAACGTTATGAGTTTTTGCGCTGGGGACAAAAATCTTTTGATAACTTCCGGGTAGTGCCACCTGCCACCGGGATTGTGCATCAGGTCAACCTGGAATATCTGGCTGATGTTGTGCTCACCCAAACGATTGACGGTGAAACCGTGGCCTTCCCCGATTCGCTGGTGGGCACCGATTCGCACACGACGATGATTAATGGCCTCGGCGTGGTGGGCTGGGGCGTGGGTGGCATCGAGGCCGAAGCCGCCATGCTCGGCCAGCCTATTGATATGCTCACCCCGGAAGTAGTTGGTTTCAAATTGTTTGGAGAAATGCAAGAGGGGGTCACGGCCACGGATTTGGTGCTGCGCGTAGTTGAAATGCTGCGCCAAAAAGGTGTCGTGGGTAAATTTGTGGAATTTTACGGCTCCGGCTTGGAAGTGCTCTCGCTGCCCGACCGCGCCACCATCGCTAATATGGCGCCTGAATATGGTGCCACGATGGGCTTCTTCCCCGTCGATCACGAGACGTTGCGTTATTTGCGCCTTTCCGGGCGCTCAGAAGAATTGATCGAGCGCGTGGAGCAGTATCTCAAGGCCCAGGGCCTCT